>NZ_BCBW01000058.1:0-2500 GCF_001315805.1 Olleya sp. ITB9 | reverse complement strand
TAATCCGCGTTCGCTCGCCACTACTAACGGAATCACTTTTGTTTTCTTCTCCTCCGGGTACTTAGATGTTTCAGTTCTCCGGGTTTGCTCACCTTACGGTGTAACATGTCTTCAACATGCTGGGTTGCCCCATTCGGATATCTACGGATCAACTTGTATGTGCCAATCCCCGTAGCTTTTCGCAGCTTATCACGTCCTTCATCGCCTCTGAGAGCCTAGGCATTCCCCATACGCTCTTATTTAGCTTATTGTACTATTTGCTTTTTAATGAGTTACATTGTTAACAGTAGCTCGTGACTAACTATTAACAAGTTATTATTTAAATAAATGAGTAATACTCATTTATTTTTTTCATGTATCTTTTTTCAATATGTCAATGAACTTTTTCAACAACGTAGTGTTGATTGTGGAGAATATCGGAGTCGAACCGATGACCTCCTGCGTGCAAGGCAGGCGCTCTAGCCAGCTGAGCTAATCCCCCATTAATAAATCCCGAATGTTGTATTCAGAATTATCGATTTAGAATTAACAACTTCTAGAATTTCCTTTATTTATAGTATTAGTAGTCTCAGGCAGACTCGAACTGCCGACCTCTACATTATCAGTGTAGCGCTCTAACCAGCTGAGCTATGAGACTCTACTATAATAGATTTTAAATTAACAGCAGGAGAATAAACTTTTTGTTTATTTATAATAAAACATTCTTTAATCGTCTTTCTCTAGAAAGGAGGTGTTCCAGCCGCACCTTCCGGTACGGCTACCTTGTTACGACTTAGCCCTAGTTACCGATTTTACCCTAGGCCGCTCCTTACGGCGACGGACTTCAGGCACTCCCAGCTTCCATGGCTTGACGGGCGGTGTGTACAAGGCCCGGGAACGTATTCACCGCATCATGGCTGATATGCGATTACTAGCGATTCCAGCTTCACGGAGTCGAGTTGCAGACTCCGATCCGAACTGTGATAGGGTTTATAGATTCGCTCCTTCTCGCGAAGTGGCTGCTCTCTGTCCCTACCATTGTAGCACGTGTGTAGCCCAGGACGTAAGGGCCGTGATGATTTGACGTCATCCCCACCTTCCTCACAGTTTGCACTGGCAGTCTTGTTAGAGTTCCCGACTTAAATCGCTGGCAACTAACAACAGGGGTTGCGCTCGTTATAGGACTTAACCTGACACCTCACGGCACGAGCTGACGACAACCATGCAGCACCTTGTAAATTGTCCGAAGAAAAGTCTATCTCTAAACCTGTCAATTTACATTTAAGCCCTGGTAAGGTTCCTCGCGTATCATCGAATTAAACCACATGCTCCACCGCTTGTGCGGGCCCCCGTCAATTCCTTTGAGTTTCATTCTTGCGAACGTACTCCCCAGGTGGGTCACTTATCACTTTCGCTTAGCCACTCAAACCGAAGTCCGAACAGCTAGTGACCATCGTTTACGGCGTGGACTACCAGGGTATCTAATCCTGTTCGCTCCCCACGCTTTCGTCCATCAGTGTCAGTATATTATTAGTAATCTGCCTTCGCAATTGGTATTCTATGTAATATCTATGCATTTCACCGCTACACTACATATTCTAACTACTTCATAATAACTCAAGACAACCAGTATCAAAGGCAATTCTACAGTTGAGCTGCAGGATTTCACCTCTGACTTAATTATCCACCTACGGACCCTTTAAACCCAATGATTCCGGATAACGCTTGGATCCTCCGTATTACCGCGGCTGCTGGCACGGAGTTAGCCGATCCTTATTCTTACAGTACCGTCAAGCTGCTACACGTAGCAGTGTTTCTTCCTGTATAAAAGCAGTTTACAACCCATAGGGCAGTCTTCCTGCACGCGGCATGGCTGGATCAGAGTTGCCTCCATTGTCCAATATTCCTCACTGCTGCCTCCCGTAGGAGTCTGGTCCGTGTCTCAGTACCAGTGTGGGGGATCCCCCTCTCAGGGCCCCTACCTATCGTCGCCATGGTGTGCCGTTACCACACCATCTAGCTAATAGGACGCATAGTCATCTCTTACCGCAACCTTTAATGTCGTCTTGATGCCAAGTCAACATACTATAAGATATTAATCCAAATTTCTCTGGGCTATCCCTTAGTAAGAGGTAGATTCTATACGCGTTACGCACCCGTTCGCCGGTCGTCATCTTTAGCAAGCTAAAATGTTACCCCTCGACTTGCATGTGTTAAGCCTGCCGCTAGCGTTCATCCTGAGCCAGGATCAAACTCTTCATCGTTAAATTTTTAAGTGTTTCCACTAATATGCTTAACAATTAAAGTTGTTTAAAAATACTCAAAATGGTTTATTCTCTTGTTTGAATTAAATCGTTTCCAATTCAATTCTTACGCTGTCAATTCAATATGTTTATGAACTTTTCTGTATTCCTTAAGATGTTATTTCCTTAAGCGGGTGCAAATATAATTCGCTTTTTTTAATCCCACAAGCTTTAAGTGAAAAAAATATTTTTTTTATTTTAAAACTCTCAATAACTAC
>NZ_BCBW01000057.1:0-133230 GCF_001315805.1 Olleya sp. ITB9 | reverse complement strand
TTTTAGATGATAATACAGATCCAAATGATCCATGTGATTATAATGTTGATAGTATCACTGAAATTCTTGATAACGAATTTCTTAATGCAGATTGTGATGGAGATGGAGTTTCTAATGGTCAAGAGATAATTGATGGTTCAGATCCAGTAGATCCTTGTGATTATTTTGCAACAAATCAAGATCTTACAATAGTAACGGAAGCATGGGAAGCTTTAGATTGTGATGGAGATGGAGTTATTAACGAAACAGAATTAGTTGATGGTACAGACCCTCAGGATCCATGTGATTTCTTGATAACTAGTACAACTGTTTCTCAATCTGAAGATTGGTTTTTAGGAGATTGTGATTCAGATAATGTTCCAAACGGTGAAGAATTTCCTTTAGGAGATACAGATGGAGACGGAACACCAAACTGGTTAGATGCGGACGATGATAATGATGGTGTTGATACTATTAACGAAGACTATGCTGACGTAGATGACTCTGATGGAGATATTAATCCTGATGGAGATAATGATCCTACAAACGATGATAGCGATGGTGATGGTATACCTGATTACTTAGATACTGATGATGACAATGATGGTATCTTAACCGAAGATGAGTATCCTGATCCTAACCTTGACGGAATTGGTTTTGGTGGTGACGCAGTAGATAGTGATGGTGATGGTTTACCTGATTATTTAGATGTTAACAATGCTACACCTTCAGAAGATGAATTAGAGATATTTAATGCTGTAACACCTAATGGAGATGGTGATAATGATGTGTTTGTGATTAGAAACATTGAATTATACCCAGAAAATACAGTTAGGATTTATAACAGATGGGGAGTTATTGTTTATGAAACAACAGGTTATGCTCAAAACGGAAATTTCTTTAAAGGAGAATCTAATGGTAGAGTAAATGTGAAAGTTGAAAAACAATTACCAGTAGGAACTTACTTCTATATAGTTGAATATGATAATGGAAGTGAAACTAAATCAAGAGCTGGATACTTATATATTCAACGATAGATAATAGTTAATAAAAGAGGTAGCTGTTTAATAGTTACCTCTATTTAAAAAATAATTATACCTTTTTATAATGAAAAATAGAATTTTAATTTTAATAGCTCTTATTAGTACTGTAAGCTTTGTTGAAGTTTCTGCTCAACAAGATGCTCAATACACTCAGTATATGTATAATACTATGAGTGTAAATCCTGCTTATGCAGGTGCAAGAGATGGATTAAGTGCTTTACTATTATACCGTACTCAATGGGTAGGTTTAGATGGTGCTCCAGACACAGCTACTTTTAATATTCATTCTCCATTAGGTGGAGAGGATGGTAAGGTAGGTTTAGGTTTGTCTATTGTTAATGATCGTATTGGTCCAACTCAAGAAACATATGTTGATATTGATTTCTCATATACAATTAATACGTCTGACCAAGGAAGATTGTCTTTAGGATTGAAAGCTGGTGGTCATTTATTAGATATCAAATATTCTGAATTAAGTCAATATAATAGTGGTGACGCTTTATTAAATACAGATATTGATAATAAGTTTTCACCAAATATAGGAGCTGGTATCTATTACCGAAATGCAGATAAATGGTATTTAGGGCTTTCTGTTCCTAATTTATTAGAAACAACACACTTTGATGAAGCTTCATTGTCTGAGGCTAATGAAAGAATGAATGCTTATTTAATGGGAGGTTACGTTTTTGATGTAAATACAGATCTTAAATTAAAACCAGCATTTTTAGTTAAAGCGGTTACAGGTGCACCTCTTCAAGCAGATGTAACATTAAACGCTTTATATCAAGAAAAATTCACTTTTGGTTTAGCTTACCGTTGGGATGCTGCATTAAGTGGTTTATTAGGCTATCAAGTATCAGAAAGTGTAATGTTAGGTTTTGGTTATGATAGAGAAACAACAGACCTTGGTCAAACTCAGTTTAATTCTGGTTCATTTGAAGTCTTCTTAAGATTTGAACCAAGAGATTTAACTAAAATTTTATCACCAAGATTCTTTTAAATACATTCATTATATAGATTATGAAAAACAGATATATACTTTCTACTTTAATACTTGTGCTTTCGTTTACATTCTCATTTGCACAAGATGATGGTATTTCTAGTAGTACAGAAAAAAAATATGATAAACTTTCTTATGTAAAAACAACAAAAGCTTTATTAAAGCTTGTAGAGAAAGGTAACAAAACACCAGAAGTCTATAAAAAACTAGCTAATTCTTACTATTATAATTCTAAAATGGAAGATGCTGCAAAATGGTATGGAGAGTTATTTATGCTTAATGCTGTAATTGAATATGAGTACTATTACAGATACGCAATGAGCTTAAAAGCTATTGGTGATTATGAAGGAGCTAATACAAAAATGAAAGAATTCGCATCACTAAAACCTGATGACTCTAGAGCTATTTTATTCTTAAAATCTCCAAATTATTTAGAGGCTATTGAAGCGATGTCAGCTGATTTTGAATTAGAAAATTTAGACTTTAACTCACGTTTTTCCGACTTTGGAACATCATTTTTTAAAGACGGAATTGTTTTTGCTTCTTCAAGAGGTGATGGTAAGTTATACAAATGGAACGAACAACCATTCTTAGACCTGTATTTTAAGAGTAATGACTCTACAACTGTTAAGGATTTTTCTAATACCATAAACACTAAATTTCATGAGTCATCAACGTCATTTACTCAAGATGGTAAAACAATATATTTTACCAGAAACAATTACTTTAAAGGTAAAGTTAGAAAAAGTGACGAAAAAGTTAATGGTCTTAAAATTTTTAAAGCAGAGTTGGTTAATGGTTCATGGACAAATATTGTTAGCATGCCTTTTAATAGCAATGAATATAATGTAGCTCATCCAGCTTTGAGTTTGGATGAAACTAAGTTGTATTTTGCAAGTGATATGCCAGGAACTCATGGTAAATCTGATATTTATTATGTAGATATTTTAGAAGATGGTGCCTATGGAGAACCTGTTAACTTAGGTAGTACTATAAATACAGAAGGTAGAGAGAATTTTCCATATATGAGTAATAACGGAACTCTATATTTCTCATCAGATGGACACCAAGGTTTAGGAGGTTTAGATGTGTTTATGATTAAATTACACGATCCTAGTCATTCAGTTACTAATTTAGGTAAGCCAATTAACAGTTCTAGAGATGATTTTGAGTTTATTATAGACGAATTTTCAAATGAAGGTTACCTAACATCTAATAGGTACAATGGTAAAGGAGATGACGACATTTATAAATTTACCAGAACATTCTGTACTCAATTTGTTTATGGAACTACAGTTAATAAATTAACTAACGTTATTATACCTTATGCAAGTGTAGTTGTAATTAATGAAAAAGGTGTAGAAGTACAAAATTTAACCTCTGATCAAAATGGAGCTTTTAGTTATGAAGGACCTTGTAATAAACAAAAATATAGCATCATTGCATCAAAAGATGGATACATACAATCAGAACAAACATTTGTAGTAAAACCTAGAAAAAAAGAAGATATAGTTTTAAAACTTAATTTGACACCAGCAACTCAACAACCAGCTGAAGTAGGTATGGATTTAGTTGAAGTCTTAAACTTAAACCCAATTTATTTTGATTTTGATAAATCTAATATTAGACCAGATGCTGAAATTGAATTAAAGAAAGTTATTGATTACATGACTAAATATCCTTCTGTTAGAATTGATGTACAATCACACACAGATTCAAGAGCATCAGATGATTATAACTGGGCTTTGTCTAACCGAAGAAATGTGTCTACAAAACAATACATTATCCAAAAAGGAGGTATTGCTGCAGATAGATTGGAAGGAAAAGGCTACGGAGAAACGATGTTGGTTAATAGATGTAGTAATGATGTTAAATGTACTGAAGAAGAACACGATTTAAACAGACGAAGTAATTTTATTATCATAAATAACTAAGCATAAAAATCGTTTAATTTAATAATAAAAAAGCACCTTTACTAAGGTGCTTTTTTATTATTAAATTACTCAAAAATAAAAAAGACAAAATTCTAAGTATTAACTTTGTGTATCATAACGTAATTAATGAAAGAAGAACAAGTAATATTA
Source organism: Olleya sp. ITB9 (assembly GCF_001315805.1). Lineage (NCBI taxonomy): Bacteria > Pseudomonadati > Bacteroidota > Flavobacteriia > Flavobacteriales > Flavobacteriaceae > Olleya > Olleya sp. ITB9. Next base: position 129,124 of record NZ_BCBW01000057.1, on the reverse strand, counting down.
GTAAATCAGTTTGACGAGCAAATTGGCTTAATGCCAAAAATGGAAGCACATGAAAAAGCCTTACTTCATAGAGCGTTTTCTGTTTTTGTTTTTAATGATAAAAACGAATTGATGCTACAACAAAGAGCTTTAAGCAAATACCATTCTCCTGGACTATGGACTAATACCTGTTGTAGTCATCAAAGAGAAGGTGAAACTAATTTACAAGCAGGAACCAGACGTTTGCAAGAAGAAATGGGATTTACAACAGCATTAGTTGAAAAAACCTCCTTCATTTATAAAGCACCTTTTGATAACGGTTTAACTGAGCATGAATTAGACCATATTATGGTTGGATACTATCAAGAGGAACCAATAATTAATAAAGATGAAGTTGAAAGTTGGAAATGGATGCCTTTAGAAGACGTTAGGCAAGACATAATTAATCAACCTGAGTTATATACAGCTTGGTTTAAAATTATATTCGATAAGTTTTACCAATTTATAAATATTAGCAATGAAAGTAACAGTTAGTAGAAAAGCACATTTTAATGCAGCACATAGGCTATATCGTAAAGATTGGACCAATGAAAAAAATGACCAGATATTTGGTAAGTGTAACAATGCTAATTTTCATGGACATAATTACGAGCTAATTGCCAGTGTAACAGGTACAATTGACCCAGAAACAGGTTATGTTATTGATGTTAAAATTTTAAAAGACATCATAAAGTCTGAAGTAGAGGATGCTTTTGATCACAAAAATTTAAATTTAGATGTGCCAGAGTTTAAAGATTTAAATCCTACAGCCGAAAATATAGTTGTAGTTATTTATAACAAAGTTAAAGCAAAACTTAATTCAGATTTAGATCTAGAAATAACACTTTATGAGACGCCTAGAAACTTTGTAAAGTATTCAGGAGAATAATTATATAAATTATAAAAGAAGGCTTTAAAATGCATTTAAATAGTTTTAATTCGGAACTTTATATGTAAATTTGCAGCTAAATAAAAATTAATATTATGGCAAATAAAAGAGATCTAAAAAAAGACATAAACTATGTTTTAGGAGATATTATTGAAGCAGTATACGTTTGGGAATTTTCTAACACTGATAAAGATACAAAAGACAGCGAAGCTATCATTGATGATGCAATTAATACGTTTGATGAATTAATAGCAAAGACTAATGATAAAAGTGTCGAGAATAAAAAAGCACACTTTAATGCCATCAAATCAGACCTTGAAACTAAAGGTAGAGCGTTAATTGAAAGAATTAATAAATTAGGATAAAATTTTTTTAGAAAAAGTTTGCAGATATCATAGATAACTCTATATTTGCAAACTCTTTTGCCGATGTAGCTCAGCTGGCTAGAGCAGCTGATTTGTAATCAGCAGGTCGTGGGTTCGAGTCCCTCCATCGGCTCTTAAAAAGCTTCTCAATTTGGGAAGCTTTTTTTATGTCTAATAGTCAACAAAAAAAAGCCATTTAATTTCTTAAATGGCTTTTTTAATTTGATCTATTTTTTAAATAATCTTACTGTTCAGATTTTTTGATATCTGCGATGTATTTATCTAATTGCTTTCCGTATTTAGAGGCTTTAATCTTAGGTGTTAATACTTTATTTATAGTATCTAAGTATTTCACGTTAGCATCATATATTTCCGATAATGCTAAATATGGAGCAACTTCGCTATCGTTGTGTGTTACAGCAAAATTAGCAGTGTATAAATACTTTCGTTTTACAAAACTATTTATTGCTAATTGAGTTTTATTTTGCTTTATAGTATCATTATCTCTTGCAGCTTCAAACAACTCTTTAGTTAGATCTAAGTTTCTATCGGTAAATTTACCAATCATTGTTAAATACTCTTCTAAAGTTTCATGTTGCTTAGACCCTTTGATTTTTGCGTCGTAAGCAAAGTTTTTTAATGTAGAATTAATTTCAGTTACACCTTTATCTGCAAAAAACGAAATCCTGTCATCTACTTTTGTATTCTTATTTAAATACAAGTAAAACATTTCTGGTTCTGAAATATCTGATTGTAATGTAAATTCTGAATCTCCATTGACGCTAACCGAATCTACAGTTACTAATATAGTATCACTAACTTTTTTTAAATATACAGTTCCTTTTTTTAATCCTTTAATGTTTCCTTTAACGGTAAGTTTGTCGCTATCGCTTCCGCAGGAAAAAATTGAAACTAGTAGTAATAATGCAATAATCTTTTTCATCTAAAATTTGGTTTTAAAGTGGGCAAATATCAATTAAAAAAAACAAAAATACTAACCTCCAGATGCTAATTGCATTAAAATAGTACAACCAATGGCTGCTAATGTTCCTACTGCATAACCAAAAACTGCTAATAAAACACCTACAGTTGCTAAAGAAGGATGAAAAGCTGATGCTACAATTGGTGCAGATGCTGCACCACCAACATTAGCTTGACTACCTACAGCTAAAAAGAAATAAGGAGCCTTAATTAATTTGGCTACACCTATTAATAATAATGCGTGAATGGTCATCCAAACTAATCCTATAGCTATTAAACCTACGTTATCAAAAATAGAGGTAATGTCTATTTTCATTCCTATTGTTGCAACTAATATGTATATAAAAACACTTCCAAATTTACTTGCTCCTGCACCTTCAAAGTTTTTAGCTTTAGTAAAGGATAAAATAATTGCAATAATAGTTGCAATGCTTATCATCCAGAAAAAAGTACTATCTAAAAAGGTAAATGTATTTTTTAATGTTTGAGACTGTATGTCTGAAACAATTTTGCCAAAGAAAGGCGCTAAGTTATCTGCGCAGTAGTGCGCAATACTTACAGATCCAAAAGCAATAGCTGCAAGTAACATTAAATCTGTTACTGTTGGATTACGTTTGATACTTTCGGTATAAGATGACACTTTTTCCTTTAAAGCTTCAATAGACGATGTGTCAGCTTTTAACCATTTATTGATTTTAGCTCTTTTTCCTATTCCTATTAATAAAATAGCCATCCAAACATTAGCAACTACAATATCTACAAAAACCATTTTACCATATTCAGCTTGATTATATCCGTAAATTTCTAGCATTGCAGTTTGATTAGCTCCTCCACCAATCCAACTTCCTGCCAATGTAGATAGACCTCTCCATACAGCATCTGGTCCAATGCCTCCAACTGTTTCTGGTGATATTGCAGAGATTAATAATATTGCAATTGGACCACCAATTACAATACCTAAAGTACCAGTAAAAAACATAATTAAAGCTTTCCATCCTAAGTTAAAAACCGCCTTAAGATCTATACTTAAGGTCATTAGTACTAAAGCAGCTGGCAATAAGTAACGACTGGCTACAAAATATAAATTGGTTTTATGTTTTATAACGTCTCCAGTATTTGATGTGGTTTCCCATTCTGGAGCAATTAATCCTATAGTTGTTAGTATGGCTGGAAGCATGTAAGCCATAAATAATCCAGGGACAATTTTGTAAAATTTTTCCCAGAAACCTCCTTTTAAAGATTCTGTATAAAATATAAAGCCTAATGCAAGCATTAGTACTCCAAAAACGACAGTGTCGTTAGTAAATAATGGTTCAGTCATAATGTTAGTTTATAGTCAACGCAAAATAATCAAATAAAATGGTTATTAAAAGGTTTAAAATTAAAGTTTGGCACAGGATTTGTTTAGTATTAAATGTAATTACTTATGATGACTTTTTAACACTAGGTGTGGTTACCTAAACAAGAACGAGTAAACAATTACATTTGGTTGGTTAGTATGAAAAAGCATCATTTAAATGATGCTTTTTCTGTTTTATAATATTAATAAATCTTTAACAAGACAAGGTGTTAGTAAATTATAATTGGCACGACAATTGTACTATTAAGTTTGTAGTTATTTATGATGACTTTCTTACACAGGTGTGGTTACCTAAATAGAAACGAGTAATAATTACATTTGGTTGGTTAGTATGAAAAAGCATCATTTTTAATGATGCTTTTTCTGTTTTATTACATTAGTAAATATTTAACAATCAATAGAGTTAGTTTATAATAATTGGCACGACAATTGTAATATAGTTAATGTAATTATTTACTAAGACTTTCAAAATAGGTGTGGTTACCTATAATAGAAACGAGTAATAATTATCATATTTTTGGTTGGTTAGTATGAAAAAGCATCCTTGTTTAAGGATGCTTTTTCTATTTTAAATATATTGTTATGTCTTTATTCTTTTATAAAAGTAATAATAGCATCAATTAAGCCATTTGCTAATGGACGATGAGACTCATTATATGATTTTGAATTTTCTAAATCACCACCTTCAATGGTTACCAATACATGGTTCATGTTTTCAATAATTTTTAATTGGGCTTTGTTGCTTGCGTTTTTAAGATTTTCAGCTTCAGCTTTACTAACTTGTAAGTCTTTACTACCATGTAGTATTAATGATGGAATGTTTAAAGTGCTTAGTATTGAAGTAGGATTGTACTGCATCCAATTCATTATAAAACGTTGGGTTTCGATATTAAAAATAGAAGATAAAGCTACAGGATAATCAGTTGTTGTTTTTCCTGTTTTTAAAATTTCAAAAATACGTTGTGTATCCTGACTAAACTGAGGCGCAGTTTTGGCAACTTCTTCTGTTATAACACTATCAATACTTTTTCCAGAACCTGCTAAAGATATAAATCCATTGGCTTTATCTTTTGAGGCTAACATACCAATTAAGCTACCTTGATCATGACCAATCACATATATTTTATTAAACGTGTTTGTTTTAATAAAGTAATCTATAACCGAAGTGGCATCTGTTACAAAATCATCAAAAATAATAGTATTATCAACACTTCTTTCTCGTATTTGCTTAACTATACGTTTGTCATACCTGAATGTTGCAATTTGATTATTACTTAAACTAATGGCTAGTTTTTTAAGATTATTAGTTTTTAAAAAATTTTGATTCCCATCTTTATCTGTCGGACCTGATCCACCAATAATTATAGCTAAGTTTGGTTTTTGTATTGTTTTAGGAGTTAAAAGTGTACCATTAATGTAATTATTGATTGCAATATCTTTACTTATATATTGTGTGTCTTGTGCCAGAATTATTGTGGAGGTCAATGCAAAAAATAGTAATAGGTAAGATTTCATGTTATAGTATTTTTTATAGTAACTCAAATAGTAAGATATAATTGTATTTAATAATTCAAATTTACGCTTAATTTTTTTGTCCATAAAAGATTGATTTTGGACTTATATCATATCGTTTTTAATCGGTGATATGTTGTGTTTTGTCAATAAATGTTAAAATTTAATGTATTTCATCGATAAATGATGTTTTTAAACGTTTTTATTTGAAATAAGTTTTATGTTTGTATTGTGCTAAAAATTACATACTTTTTAGTTCAATGGATTAATTAATTATTATTTGCATAATTAAGTAGGTTTTTAAAATATAAATCTGCGTAAAGTAAAAAATGTTAAATAGCAAGAAGCCAAGGTTGAGGGACCTTGGCTTTTATGTTTTAAATAGTTAAAATTAATTTATAATTCTGTACGTTAAATTAATTCTTGGTTTAATAATTTTTTTTGTCTTAGCAATTTGATGTAGCCAATGTTGTTGCGTGCTTCCTTTCATTACTAATAAACTTCCAGATTGTAATTCTATTTTATGTTTTAAATGTTTATGTACTTTATGTTTTAGGCTAAAAGGTCTTACTTGTCCCAAACTAATCGAAGCTATTATTGGGTTTTTACCCAATTCTTTCTCATTATCAGCATGCCAACCGTTGCTATCTTGACCATCTCTATAAAGATTAGCTAAACAGGTTGTAAATGTATTGTTTTCAATATCTTCTATCTTTTTTTTTATTTCGCTTAAAGCGGAAGAAAAGCCATGAGGCTGCATCGTAATATTAGAATAACTGTAAGGCTTTTTATTATCAGCAAATAAAGCAGTTAATCTTGGTTGCGCATATGTTTTGCCAAAAACAGTAATGTCATCCTGTTGCCAAGGTATTTCGTTTAATAAAATTTTAAAATAGTAATCAGCTTCTTCGGGATTTAAAAAATTAGGATAATATGTAATATCCGAATCGGGTAAGTTAAGTTTAAATGCTTCTGAAAATAACATACACTAAAATTTTAAATACCAATAAGCCCAATACATTAACCCAAATTGTAACGGAATACGTAATACTAAAATCCAAGTTGCAATTCCAGCCGAAGCTTTTTTACCTGACAACATATAAAAATGAACCATTAAAAATATAGCTAACATTATTATAATAGCATAAATACTAATGTCTTTTAATAATGGAATACAAACAGTGATACCCAAAAGGATTTCGGCAAAACCACTTAAATGCACAAGTAATTTATGATTAGGTAAATATCTAGGCATAATACGCATATATAATTTTGGTTTAACAAAATGCATAATTCCTGCAAAGATGTACATTAGACTCATTATATAAAGATGCCAAGGATAGTCCATAGTAAGTTTTTATTTTATAAATTTAGCCTATAATTTATATAATATGAAGCTTAGCATAACACTTTTAATAACTTTTTTTTCTACCATTTGTTTAGCACAATTACCAAAAGGATTTGTATATGCACAAGATGTGATTGAAGATTTAGCTGTACAATTAAAATATTGTCAAGATGATAATTTTGTAGGTGAGCAAATTGATGGTTACAAAAAAGAAATTGTAATTATGACAAATCAGGCAGCTCAAGCCTTAAAAAAAATACAAGACACCTTGAAAAAGCAAGGTTTAGGTCTTAAAATTTATGATGCATACCGACCACAACGTGCTGTAAATCATTTTGTACGCTGGGCAAAACAAATTAATGATACTTTAAAAAAGCATGATTACTATCCAAATGTAAAAAAACAAAACTTGTTTAAAAAAGGTTATATAGCTTCAAAATCAAGACATAGTAGTGGTAGTACAGTAGATTTAACCATTGTAAATTTAGAAACAGGTGAGCCTCTAGATATGGGATCACCTTTTGATTTTTTTGGTCCAGCGTCTTGGGTTAAAAATTCTAATTTAACAACACAACAACAATCTAATCGTGATTTGTTACAAAAAGTAATGACCACTAACGGTTTTAGAAATTACTCGCAAGAATGGTGGCATTTTACTTTAAGAGGAGAACCTTTTAGAAACCAATATTTTGATTTTCCAGTAGAGTAGCAGCTTAGGCTTTAAAATCAGGGAATATTTTAGTAAACCGTTTTGGTAACTTAGATGTTAATACTAAATGTGTATTTGTAAAAGGATGAGTAAACGCTAAAGAATATGCGTGTAAATACAACCCTTTCCCTTTTAATATTAATGACTCAAAACCATAAGTTTGATCACCAAGTATTGGGTGACCTATACTAAATAAGTGTTTTCTTAATTGATGTCTTCTGCCAGTTTTAGGATTAAGTTTTACTAAATTTAAAGTTTCAAAACGTTTAGAAATTACCGTTTGGCACACTTGATAATCAGAGTGTGATGTTTTATCATCAATATTTGTTTTGATGCTTCCATTATTTGACATGTTACCAATAGTAATAGCGTAGTAAGATTTGGTAATAGCTCTAGTTTTAAATAAAGTATTTAAAGCACGAATACTACTGCTAGTTTTTCCTATTAATAAAATACCAGTTGTAGCATAATCCAATCTGTGTACAGGTTGTGGTTGTGTAGCATCATCAAGTGTACTTGGTTTTAAGTTTTGTAATAAAGCATTAGCTATCGTTTTAAAAGTGTTTCCGCTAACTAATATACCTGCAGGTTTATGTATTACAGCTAGGTAATTATCTTCAAATAAGACGTCTAATTTTAATTTAAGTTTGTTGTTTAAAGTATTGTTTTCTGGTAGATTTAAAACTATTGTTTCTCCTCCTTTGATAAAAGTGGCTGTAGTTGCAATACTTCCATTTACAGTTATAAATTGTTTTTTTAATACTTTTTTTAAAGCCGATTTTGTAGCTATTGTATCAAAAATTCCAACACCATACTCTTGAAGCCTAATGGTTTGATTTAACGAAGGGACAATATGTGTTTGTGTTGTTTTAATATTGGTGTTGTTTAAGTATTTTAAAATTCAAATCTAAATTAAATAAAAAAAGCCACAACATAAGTTGTGACTTTTAGAGTTATCAATCAAAAGGGGATTAAGCTTTTTTAGCTTTAACCAATATTTTAATTTCTACATCATTTTTAATTAACTTGTCACCTAATGAAGCAGCTACATCATCACTAGTAGCAGCATTATACATAATGTTCCATAATGTTCTGTCAATTGTAAATGTATCACTAGAAATAGTTACATCATCACCATTTACGCTAACTGTAGCAGGAAAAGTAACATTCTTTTTAATACCTTTCATTGTTAGGTTACCACTAATGTTATTTCCATCAACTTTTGTAATTTCAAAAGCAGCAGTACTAAATTTTTCTACATCAAAAAAGTCAACGCTCTTTAAGTGACCAATTAGGTTAGCATTAGCTTCTTCTGTTTCAGGAATGTCAGTACATTTAATAGTATTAATATCAAAAATAAAACTTCCACCTACTAATTTATCTCCTTCTAATTCAGCAACACCTTTAGATACATTAATAGTTCCTTCGTGTCCACCAACAATTTTATTAGCTTTCCAGATAATCATAGATTGGTCTGCATCTGCTTTATATTTATTAGCTTCAACATTTTCTACAACAGTTTCTGCTTCACCTGTTTTGGCATCTTTAACATCGCTTTTACAAGCAACAATAGTTGTTCCTACCAAAGCAACAGCAAATAGATTTAATACAATTTTTTTCATGATATAAGTTTTAAGGTTTTTATTATTTTACAATGCAAATATATAAATAATCTTCCATGGAAACTAATTAAATAAATGTTAATAAAAATTGTGACATTTTGACATTGTTGATAGTAATGGCAGTACTTTTGCCTATCAGTAAATGTATTTCAAAATAAGTACAACAATGAGCAAGAAAAGTAAAAAAGAAACAAATATAGAAGAAGAAGTTAAAGCAACTTCTAATCAAACCGAAGCAACGACTGAACAAGAAGAAGTTGTTGAAGAATTAACCGTTGAAGAACAGTTAAAAGTAGATTTGCAACAAGAAAAAGATAAATTTTTACGTCTTTTTGCTGAATTTGAAAATTATAAAAAACGTACATCCAAAGAGCGTATAGAGTTATTTCAAACCGCTAGTAAAGATGTCATGGTGTCATTATTGCCAGTTTTAGATGATTTTGAACGCGCTTTGTTACATATTGAAGATGACAAAGAAGCAGAAGAATTACGTAAAGGTGTCTTGTTAATTTACAATAAACTGGTTCAAGTTTTACAACAAAAAGGATTAGCTAAAATTGAAGTGAATGCTGGAGATGTATTTAATGCAGATCACCATGAAGCAATTACACAAATAGCAGCACCAACGGATGATTTAAAAGGTAAAATTGTAGACGTAATAGAAAAAGGATACAAACTAGGTGAAACTGTAATACGTTTTCCTAAAGTAGTTATCGGACAATAAAAGATAGTATGGCTAAAAGAGATTTTTACGAAATATTAGGTATAAATAAATCGGCTACTCAAGCTGAAATCAAAAAGGCATACCGTAAAAAAGCAATCGAATTTCATCCAGATAAAAATCCAGATGATAAAGACGCTGAATCTAAATTTAAGGAAGCAGCTGAAGCTTATGAAATATTAAGTGACGAGAATAAAAAAGCACGTTACGACCAATTCGGACACCAAGCATTTGAAGGTGGTGGTGGTGGCTACAGTGGTGGCGGAATGAATATGGACGACATCTTTAGCCAATTTGGTGACATCTTTGGAGGTGGAGGTTTCTCTGGTTTTGGAGGAGGCTTCGGAGGAGGAGGTGGACAACGTCGCGTTAAAGGTAGCAACCTACGTGTACGTTTAAAACTTACCCTTGAAGAAATTGCCAATGGTGTAGAAAAAAAGATAAAAGTCAAACGTAAAGTTCAGGCGTCTGGTACAACCTACAAAACATGTTCAACATGTAATGGTTCTGGTCAAGTAACCAGAGTAACTAATACCATTTTAGGTCGTATGCAAACAGCATCACCTTGTAATACATGTGGTGGATCTGGACAAATTATAGATAAAAAACCAAGTAATGCAGATGCACAAGGTATGGTTGCTAAGGAAGAAACAATTCCTGTAAATATTCCTGCAGGTGTTGTAGATGGTATGCAACTTAAAGTGTCTGGTAAAGGTAACGAAGCTCCAGGAAACGGAATTTCGGGAGATTTACTTGTAGCTATTGAAGAAGAAGCACACGAGTCACTTCAACGTGAAGGAGATAATTTACACTATGATCTATACGTAAGTTTACCTGATGCAATATTAGGGACTTCTAAAGAAATAGATACTGTAACAGGAAAAGTGCGTATTAAAATTGAAGCAGGTATGCAATCGGGTAAAATTTTACGCTTACGCGGAAAAGGAATACCAAGCATAAATGGTTATGGTAAAGGTGATTTGTTAGTACATGTTAATGTATGGACTCCAAAGACTTTAAATAAAAGCCAAAAAGAGTTTTTTGAAAGTATGAGAGAAGATGAGCATTTTTCACCTAAACCAGAAAGAAGTGATAAATCATTTTTTGAAAAAGTAAAAGATATGTTCTCTTAAATTTGAAAAATAAAAGGCATTCAAGAAATATCAAATCCGTTAGTAATAACGGATTTTTTTGTTTTTAGTCTATTAAATTAAATCATTTAACATCTTAGTTTAATAAATTATACTATATTTGACTTATCACTAGCTTAGCTAGTGGTAATTTTTCTTTTTCATAGCAATTTTTTCCCATCCTTTATTTTTAAAGGGTGGGTTTTGTTTTTAATGAACCTTTTATTTTGTAATATCAAGAAGCATAATAAAAAAAATAGTTGAATGACACTGAATTAAAACAAAAATATAAAGTGCTATTTCTCTTTACTCTTTAGCTAAAAAGCATGATTCATAAAGTTTTAAACGTATTTAATTACCTAATTATCAGTTGCACTTATTTAGCTAATAAATTTATAACTTAAAAATAAAAGTAATCAAGTAGTTAAAAATTAGTAAATCTTTAATGTTACTCTTTTAACATTTTCTATATTTACAAAGCGTGCTATTAGTACTCGCAATAATCAACTAAAAAAACCTATGAGTAACCTTTTAGAGGTGCATAATGTATCCAAAAAATTTGGAGACTTTACTGCATTAAATAATGTGTCTATTACTGTACCTAAAGGCAGTATTTTTGGTCTTTTAGGACCTAATGGAGCAGGAAAAACAACCTTAATCAGAGTCATAAATCAAATAACAATGCCAGATCATGGTCATGTATTGTTAGATGGAGAAGCACTTAAAAATCATCATATTAGAGATATAGGATATTTGCCAGAAGAAAGAGGTTTATATAAATCTATGAAGGTTGGTGAGCAAGCTTTATACCTTGCACAGTTAAAAGGAATGCAAAAATCCGAAGCCAAAAAACGTTTAAAAATGTGGTTTGAGCGTCTTGAAATTGGAGATTGGTGGAATAAAAAAATACAAGAGCTATCTAAAGGTATGGCTCAAAAAATACAATTTGTAGTAACAGTTTTACACGAACCTAAACTGTTGATTTTTGATGAGCCCTTTTCTGGTTTTGATCCAATTAATGCTAATTTAATAAAAGACGAAATTTTAAGATTACGTGATGAAGGTGCAACGGTTATTTTTTCGACACATCGCATGGAATCTGTTGAAGAATTGTGTGATCATATTGCATTAATCCACAAATCTAATAAGGTTTTAGACGGAAATTTAATGGATGTTAAACGTCAATACAAAACCAATACATTCCAGATTGGTATTAAACCTAATAATAGTACTTTAGAACAAGAATTAGCTTCTAAATTTAGTGTGACTCCTGCCGAATTTAAAACTTTAGGTGATGATTTAAAATTGAACATTAAATTATCCCAAGATGAATCTGCAAACGACTTACTTAGCTATTTAACTAATCAAGGACAAATTTCTCATTTTGTTGAAGTTATTCCAAGTGCCAACGATATTTTTATTCAAACTGTAAAGAATAATTAATTATTATGAACCATCTTTCACTAATCATACAACGCGAATATTTAACTAAAGTTAGAAATAAATCGTTTTTAATAATGACTATTCTTAGTCCATTAATAATGATTGCACTTATAACTGTGGTAGTTTATTTATCGCAAATGAATAACAATAAACAACGTACCATTTCTGTTTTAGACGAGTCTGGTTTTGTTACTAACGCCTTTAAAAGCACAGAAAAAACAACGTATAATATTTTAACAGGCGTAACACTAGAAAATGCAAAAACCATTGTTGAAGAACAAGGTGACTACGGCTTACTTCATATTAATAAAATCGAAAATTTTGATTTAGTAGATGGTAGTGTTCAGTTTTATTCTGAAGATTCACCATCACTGTCAGTAATTTCTTCATTAGAAAATAAAATTGAAAAGGAGTTAACTAATCAAAATATGGCTCAAAAAGGTATTGATATTGAAACTATCAATGCTTCAAAAATCAAAATAGATATTTCTCAAGAAAACTTTTCAGGTGTTAAGTCTTCAAAAATCGATAGTGTAGTTAAGTTAGCATTTGGTGGAGCAGCTGGTTATTTACTATTTATGTTTATCATTATATATGGTAACATGATTATGAGAAGTGTTATTGAAGAAAAAACAAGCCGAATTATTGAAGTTATTATTTCTTCTGTAAAACCTGTACAATTAATGTTAGGTAAAATTATTGGGACCTCACTTGCTGGAATTACGCAATTTGTAATTTGGATAATTCTAGGAGGTGTACTATTAACTGTCGTATCTGCTATATTTGGCATTGATTTCGCGCAAGCGCAAACACCACAACAGGAGTTAATGCGTCAAGCTATGGAAAATCCTGATGCTAGTATGAAAGTACAAAGCCTGTTTACTGCTTTTTATAATTTACCATTGGCTAATTTGGTAATAGCATTTTTACTGTTTTTTATAAGTGGTTATTTGTTATACAGTTCGCTTTATGCAGCAATTGGAGCAGCAGTAGATAATGAAACAGATACACAACAATTTATGTTGCCAATTTTAATGCCATTAATATTAGCAGTTTATGTTGGTATGTTTACGGTTATAGAGGATCCTCATGGGACTGTAAGTACTATATTTTCATTTATTCCGTTTACTTCACCAGTCGTTATGTTAATGAGAATTCCGTTTGGAGTGCCTATTTGGCAGCAGATTGTGTCGTTATTATTATTAATAGGTACCTTTTTGTTAACCGTTTGGTTTGCAGCAAAAATATATAGAGTTGGTATTTTAATGTATGGTAAAAAGCCAACTTATAAAGAGTTAATCAAGTGGATTAAGTACTAAAACATGTTACAAATGCAGGATAACAAAGTGTCTACTAAAATTGAGGAAGAAGTAAATAAAGTTAGCGACGCAATTGTTGAAAGCTCTATATGGGAGAAGTTTGTGGAGTTTTTAAATTTTAAAATCTACTCTTTTACAGATACTCAAGGTAACATCACTAGTGTTATAAAAATTAAATATGTACTATTAATCATATTAGTATTATTATTAACGACCTACGTATTACGTTGGATAAGAAAAATAATAACCAGAAAACTGCCTGAAGATGATAAAGCAAAGTTTGTTACCGTTTTTTCGTTTGCAAGATGGATAATTTATGGCATTGTTTTTTTAGTATCAATAGACTCGTTAGGTATTGATGTAACAGCAGTTTTTGCAGCTTCGGCAGCATTATTAATTGGTGTTGGTTTGGCCTTACAAACGTTATTTCAGGATATTATTTCTGGTGTGTTTATTTTAATAGACCAATCTGTACACGTTGGAGATATTATAGAAATTGACGATAAAGTTGGTCGTATTGAAGAAATTAAACTTCGTACTACAAGAGCAGTTACAATAGACAATAAAGTATTAATTATACCTAATCATTTATACTTAACCAATAGTTTGTATAATTGGACACAAAACGGATCAACTACCAGAGAAAGCGTCGATGTTGGAGTGGCTTATGGAAGTGATGTAGATTTGGTTAAGACATTATTGTTACAAGCAGCAAAATCATGTAAAATGGTGTTTGAACAACCAGCTCCTGCAGTTTTGTTTACAGATTTTGGGGACAGTGCTTTAAATTTTAGAGTTGCATTTACTATTGCGGATAGCTTTAATGCTAGAATCCCTAAAAGCGAAATTAGATTTGCAATAGATAAATTATTCAGAGAAAATAATATATCTATTCCATTCCCTCAAAGAGACATACATATCATACAAGATAATAATCAAAAACAAGAATTAAAAATTAAATAACAAGACACTATATGAGATTATATTTAGGGACTATTTTATTAACGTTAATGCTACTTGGTAGTGTAAATGTTGCCAATGCTCAACTAACAGATTTAGCTAGATTAGAGTATTCCTATGTGCCTAAAAGTAATTCTGAAGATAGTTTTGACAGAGTTAGAGCTCTTTTAAATTACCCAATTAAAACCAGTGAAGACTGTTATTTAATTGTTGGTGCAGAGTATAGTCGATTAACATTAGATTTAGAAGACAGTTATCCTTTTCCGACCTCTAATTTAAGACGTTTACATATCTTAGATTTTAATGTTGGTTATACTTTTAAGTTAAATAAAAATTGGAGATTAGGAGCTAAAGTTACACCCAGAATAGCGTCTACTTTAAGACATAAAATAACTGGAGATGATATATTTTTAAATGGAGGAATTTATGCCATTAACGATAAAACTAAAGACGCCAACATTAAAAAGCCTTACAGATTAATTTTGGGATTAACCTACAATAGTACAACTGGTATACCATTACCATTACCTTTTGTTAGTTATTTTAGACGTGTCAACGAGAGTTGGTCTTATAATTTAGGAGTGCCAAAAACTAATATCAAGTATTTTTTTAACGAAAAAAATATCGTACAAACCTTTGTTGGTATTGATGGTTATTTTGCTAATACACAAGAAGTTTTTACTATAGATGGTAAACAAGCAGACAGTATTTCTTTGTCAGTAATATTAGCAGGTTTAGGTTATGAATATAATTTTACAGATAATTTGGTATGGTATTCGTATGTTGGTCATACAATTAGTATGAGTAATAGATTAAGAGATGAAAATAGAGAAGATGTTTTTAAGTTAGATAACGTAAATGCATTTTATTTAAGAACAGGAATAAAATTTAAAATATAATGCCAAAAATATTAGTAATAGAAGACGAAGCAGCCATAAGAAGGGTTTTAGTAAAGATTCTTTCTGAAGAAAATGATACCTATCAAGTTGAAGAAGCTGAAGATGGATTAGTTGGTATTGGAAAAATTAAAAAAGAAGATTACGACCTTATACTTTGCGATATTAAAATGCCTAAAATGGATGGCGTTGAGGTATTAGAAGCAACTAAAAAAATTAAGCCAGAAATACCAATGGTTATGATTTCTGGTCATGGAGATTTAGATACAGCAGTAAATACAATGCGTTTAGGTGCGTTTGATTATATTTCAAAACCACCAGATTTAAATCGTTTATTAAATACTGTACGTAATGCTTTAGATAGAAAAGAATTAGTAGTAGAAAACAAAATTCTTAAAAAGAAGGTCAGTAAAAAATACGAAATGATTGGAGATAGCGATGCTATTTCTCAAATCAAAGATATGATTGATAAAGTAGCACCAACAGATGCTAGAGTATTAATTACTGGACCAAACGGAACAGGTAAAGAGTTAGTCGCACATTGGTTACACGAAAAAAGTACACGTGCAAAAGCACCAATGATTGAGGTGAATTGTGCAGCAATACCTAGCGAGTTAATTGAAAGTGAGTTATTTGGTCATGTTAAAGGTGCCTTTACAAGTGCAGCAAAAGACAGAGCAGGTAAATTTGAAGCTGCTAATGGAGGAACCATTTTTTTAGATGAAATTGGAGACATGAGTTTATCAGCACAAGCTAAAGTTTTACGTGCTTTACAAGAAAGTCGCATACAACGTGTTGGTAGTGATAAAGACATAAAAGTTAATGTACGTGTGGTTGCTGCCACTAATAAAAATCTTAAAAAAGAAATTGCAGATGGTAATTTCCGTGAGGATTTATATCATAGACTAGCGGTAATATTAGTTAAAGTTCCGGCTTTAAATGACAGACGAGAAGACATTCCGTTGTTAATTAATCATTTCTCTAAAAAAATAGCCGAAGAGCAAGGGACTGCACACAAATCATTTTCGGCTAAAGCCATAAAATTATTACAAGATTATGATTGGACAGGTAATATTAGAGAGTTACGTAATGTTATTGAAAGACTAATTATTTTAGGAGGACCAGAAGTTAGCGAAAAAGATGTAAAACTATTTGCTAGTAAATAGTCGTTAATATAAATAAAAAAGCCTCAATATTAATTGAGGCTTTTTTTATGTTTTATTGTTTACAGGTCTTTAATTTTTCAAGATACTGTTGTGTGATTTTAACAGCTTTCTCTAAATAATAAGATTTAATTTCAGGCATAGTTGCTGTTGTGGCATCCATAGTACTTCCAGTATTGTCATTAACTGTAGTGTTGCAATTACAGCTTTGAAGCAAGTTATTGTAACTAGACACATTATTAGCAATAGCTTGGTTTTGTTTAATAATAAATTGCTCTTTTTCTAATTGTGCTTTTTTTGCTTTTTGGTCTGCTAACTGTTGTTTTAAAGCGTTAGCTTGTTGTTCCAACGCAGCTTGTTGTTGTTTTAATTGAGCTTGTTGTTGCTCTAATTGTGACAAAGCACTACCACCATTATCGGTTGTGACATCAGTAGTTGCTGTAGTCTCAGAGCTTGTACAAACATCATATTCGTAAAAAATATCCAAAATCAACTTTTCAGCCATTTGTAAATAAGTACGTCCAGATGCTAAATCATCTGCTAACAAAGCAGTATCCATATACGTGCTAATGCTTCTAGATAAATCTAAAGCTTTAGTACAATCAGAATCTTGAAGGCTAGTTTTAACGTTTTCAATAGCTTTTTTGCACAAATCAGCATGATATTGTAAACCAGCTAAGTTATAGGACTCAATACCAGCAGTAAGGTTTTTACTAACAATACCAAGGTTGGTATGTACGTCTCCAGTTACATAATTTTTTGCATGCGTTAATTGTAACGCAATGATGCACAATAAAATAGTAAAGTAATTTTTTTTCATAAGTAGGGTTTTTTGTTGGGAAATGCTAAAATAATAAATTTTCGCAATTAAACGACTTTTTTTGTATTTAAACTGATAAAATTTGTTAAAATATAGTTTAAAACAATGATTTTTGTGTTTTTAATAATTATTTTCGATTGTTTTAAGAGTGTTCTAAAAAGTGATTAAACAGCAAGTATTAATAATTACATTATATTTAGTAAATAAATTATTAGCATGAAGGACATAAAAATTAGCGACCATAAAATCACAAAAATTAAATTAAGTGACTTACCAAGCCATATAGATATTAATGCAGATAAAGACCAAACCGAAGATGCTTTACGCAAAGTAAGACGCCAATTAGGAAAGCTTCAAGACACCATGTATGCACATGGTAAATACTCGGTTTTAGTCTGTTTACAAGGTATGGATACGTCAGGTAAAGATAGTTTAATACGTGAGGTTTTTAAAGATTTTAATGCAAGAGGTGTTGAGGTTATGAGCTTTAAAGTACCAACAGATTTAGAGTTAAAACACGACTACCTTTGGAGGCATTATATACAATTACCAGCAAGAGGTAAATTTGGAGTGCATAATCGTACACACTATGAAAACGTCTTAGTAACACGCGTACATCCAGAATATATTTTAAGCGAGAATTTACCAAACGTAAACAGTATCAAAGACGTTGATGAAGCCTTTTGGAACCATCGCTTTGAGCAAATTAATAATTTTGAAAAACACTTAACAGATAACGGTACTTTAGTCTTTAAGTTTTTTATGAATTTATCAAAAGAAGAACAGCGTAAAAGACTATTACGTCGATTAGATAAAAAAGAAAAAAACTGGAAATTTTCTGCAGGAGACCTAAAAGAACGCAAATTATGGGACCTATACATGAATTGCTATCAAGATGCAATAAACAGGACAAGTACCAAAAATGCACCATGGTATAATATTCCAGCAGACGACAAACCTACAGCACGACTAGCAGTAGCTCAAATTTTGTATGACACATTAAAGCAATACACAGACATACAAGAGCCAGAATTGGATGACAAAACCAAAGCCAATCTACATTTGTATAAAGAGCAATTAAATAACGAGTAAAATATATTTGGCGTTACCACAAGGGTCGCGCTTTCCATTATATCTTTTTTTGCCATATATGGCAGCAAAAAAAGGATGCCATTTCAATCGCTAACGCAACTATCATGAAACAACTAGCAATTATTCTAACACTATTACTATCAATAAACGCAACAGCACAAACAGATCAAGAAGTCGTAAAAACCATTTATAGTCAATCCTTAACCAATGGTAAAGCCTACCAATGGTTAGACCATTTATCAAACCAAATAGGAGGACGTTTATCAGGATCTACAAATGCAGAAAAAGCTGTACAATACACAAAACAAGAACTAGAAAAATTAGGATTAGACAAAGTTTGGTTGCAAGAGGTAATGGTTCCAAAATGGGAACGTGGTGCCAAAGAAGTCGCACATTTTACAACCCAAAATAATACTTTTAATGTTAATATTTGTGCACTAGGTGGCTCTGTGGCAACATCAAAAAAAGGGTTAGAAGCAACAGTAATAGAAGTCAAAAGCTTTGAAGAGTTAGCAACACTAGGTACTAAAGTAAAAGGTAAAATAGTATTTTTTAATGGAGCCATGAATCCAGAATTAATACACACCTTTGAAGCTTATGGTGGATGCTCTAAACAACGTTATGCAGGAGCTTACGAAGCAGGTAAACTTGGAGCTGTTGGTGTAATAGTACGTTCTCTAAATTTAAGACAAGACGATTTGCCACACACAGGAAGTATGAGTTACATGGATTTGCCAAATAACCAACGTGTACCATCTGCAGCAATAAGTACAAATGATGCTAATAAATTATCTCAAGCCTTAAAAAAGGATGTTAATCTAAAATTCTATTTTAAACAAAGCTGTCAACAATTTGAAGATGTGCTGTCATACAATGTAATTGGAGAAATTACAGGAAGTCAATTTCCAGATGAATATATGGTTGTTGGTGGACATTTAGATTCATGGGATTTAGGAGATGGATCTCATGACGATGGTGCAGGAGTAGTGCAATCTATGGATGTTATAAGATTATTAAAAGAAAGTGGTATCAAGCCAAAACGTACCATAAGAGTGGTTCTGTTTATGAATGAAGAAAACGGTCTGCGTGGTGGAAAAAAATATGCAGAAGAGGCTAAACGTAAAAACGAGAATCATGTCTTTGCGCTTGAAAGTGATTCAGGAGGATTTTCGCCTCGTGGTTTTAGTTTTGATTGTAGTGAGGCAGCATTAAATAAAGTACTAAGTTGGCAGTCTTTATTTAAACCGTATTTAATTCATTATTTTGAAAAAGGGTATAGTGGTGCAGATATAGGACCACTAAAAAACGACCATATCGTTATGGCTGGTTTAAGACCAGATTCTCAACGTTATTTTGATCATCATCATGCTGCAAACGATACCTTTGATGCAGTCAATAAACGCGAGCTAGAATTGGGTGCAGCAACAATGACAAGTTTAGTGTATTTATTTGATAAATACGGAACAAGTAATATACCACAGGTTAAAGAATTTAAGGACTAGTAGGTGAGTTATTTTGTTTTTATAGCAGAAGTTTTAATGGATATCTATTTGTTTTTTTTAGATTTCAAATTCTGGAAAAAGAAAAGAGCACAACGTAGATATGAAAAGGAAAACAGATTGCCTAAAAAGCGCATGATTTATCCTTCAGAAAAAAATCCATTTAAAATTTTTGGTCCTTTTCATTATTTTAATAGTTCCTATTTCTATCATAATATCCTAACTAAATATTAATGATTATGATCTAACAGAAAAGCGAATAGATAAAATTCAAGAGTTATTAACTGCCGAAAAAAAAGCATTCACAATATATCCTAAAGAATTAAAAACTATAATTAGAAATAACCCATTTCGTAAAAACTTAACAAAAGACTAATGGAATAATCTATTTTATTATTCTACCTCAGATGATGGTTTAACTTACAAGTTAGTTTCAAAAGGTCCAGATGGTATTTTAAACACTAAAGATGATATTAAATAAACGTTTATGTATGATTATAATGTCAATCGTTTTTTTTCAATGTAAAAAAGAAAAACAATTGACTGTCAATGCTACGCAACAAATTGTTGAAAAGGAGAGTGTTACATTAGATACTTTAAAACTTACAAAGGGTTATGATTTTCCTGTAGGTAAACCAGATGCTAAACGTTATTATAATGCGCAAAAATTTCAAGAAAACAATCATTTAGGTGATGATTGGAACGGAGTAGGAGGTGGTAATACAGATTTAGGAGATCCAATTTATGCTATAGCTAACGGTTATGTTTCTTTTGCTAAAGATGTCAAAGGTGGTTGGGGAAATATTATTAGGATTATACATCATAATCCTGATGCTACCAAAGTAGAATCTTTGTATGCGCATTGTCAAAAAATATTAGTAAACAAAGGAGATTATGTTACCAAAGGAACTAAAATAGCAACTATAGGTACAGCGGATGGAGCATATTTGGCTCATCTTCATTTTGAAATTAGAGATCAAATTAATTTGCCAATTGGTCCTGGATATTCCAGCGATATAAAAGGGTATTTAAATCCAACAAAGTATATCAATAATAATAGATAAAATGAAAACATTATCAGTCTTACTCCTTTACTTAACAACAACAATTATGATATCTCAAACTAAAACAAATTTACCGTATTTTGAGTTGCCAGAAGCATCAAAAAACTTTACAGCAGGCACTGTTGCAGCAAGACAAATAGATGCGTTGGGTTTTAGGTTTTATCATGCTACGGATGGATTGACTCAACAAGATTTAGAATTTAAACCAGATGATGATGCTAAAACTTCAAATGAAACCATTAAACATATTTATGAGCTTTCAAAAATAGTTTTAAACTCTACTTTAAAGCAAGATAATATCAAATCTCAAACTGTTCTTGATTTTAATCAATTACGTACACAAACTTTGCTTAATTTAAAGCAAGCAGCAGATATTTTAAGATCAAGCAATGATATATCTCAATACGTTATAATATTTGGGGATAATACAATTCCTTTTTGGAATAATATTAATGGTCCAATATCAGATTCTATTTGGCACTGTGGTCAAATTGCTTCTTTTAGACGCATGTCAGGTAATCCAATTAATCCAAAGCTTAACCACTTTACTGGAACAGTAAAAAAAGACTAAATTATGAGTAACGCTATAATGCATCAAATTCATCCAGTATTGCCAGTTCAAAATGTTTTGGCAGCTTTATTTTTTTACACTCAAAAATTAGGTTTTGAAATAGCTTTTGTGGACGACCCAAAAGATCCTAAATACGCAGGAGTTAAACGTGATCATATAGAAATTCATTTACAATGGTACGACGAAAAAGAATGGGATTTTAATGCGGATAATAGACCTATGCTGCGTATTGCAACACAAAATGTTGATTACCTGTATCAGGAATATAATTTTAAAAGAGTATTTAAAGAAAAAACTGTAGTAAAAAGTACAGATTGGGGAACTAAAGAGCTTTCTTTTTATGATTTATTTAAAAACGGATTAACGTTTTACCAAAATATTTAGTTTTTCTGATTGACTAATTTGTTTAAACTATCTAAAGTCAATGGTTTTTCAACATATTCGGTAATCATATCATAGGTTTTTGATTTTTTTTTGTCTTTTTCATCAATAGAAGAACTAGTCATGTATAAAGGCGAGCTAATGTCTAAACCAATGTTTTTACAAGCATCTAAAAACTGCCATCCATCCATGATAGGCATATTTATATCTAATAAAATAAGATCCGGAAATGTAGATTTATTTTTATGTAAATTAGTCAATCCATCCAAAGCTTCTTTTCCATTTTTGAAAATTAAAAATTGCTCAGAAAAGGCATTCATTTTCATTAGCTTTTTAACAGCAAACGTATAAATTAGATCATCATCAATTATACAAACAAGATTGATAGTGTTATTCATAATCAAATAAAATGCTAAATTTTGTGCCAATATCAACAGTACTTTCTACTTCAACAGATCCACCTATAGCTTCTATTTGATTTTTGGTTATAAATAACCCTAGACCACGTGCTTCCTTATGTTTATGAAACATATTATACATCCCAAACAATTTATCTCCATATTTGTCAAGGTCAATACCTAATCCATTATCTTTAATTGTAAGTATAACTTTATTATCTTTTCTAATTGCTTCAATGTTAATTATTGGATTAATATCTAGTTTCCTGTATTTAATAGCATTAGTTAAAAAGTTAATTAATATACTATCAATGTAAGCTGGTATCCCTTTTATTGTAGTTTTTGGGTTGATTTTGACATTGATGGTTGCATGATTTTTAATTGAAAGTGCTTTAATGCTATTTAGTGCATTATCTGTGTATTTAGATAAATTGATAGCTTCTAACGCTTTATTTTCATAGTTGTTATAAATAGCAACTTCATTTAAATTAAGGATAGTTTCATTCAAGTTTTCTACAGCCTTTTCTATTAACGGAAAGTATTCGTTAGTTGTAAAATTTGGATATTCTTCTTTTTTCAACTTAAGTAGCATGTCTAAATTTCCTCCGTGAGACCTTAAGTTATGGGATACGATGTGTGCAAAGTTTAATAATCTATCGTTTTGTTTAGAGCTAACGTCAAGTAATTCGGATATTTTATTTTTACTATCTTTTATTTCAGAAACATTATTAATGTTTGCTATAAAATGTTCTGGGATACCGTTGTAATCTCTAACTATTGTTAAAGATAGTATACAATGTACGTTAAAACCTTCTTTATGCAGGTATCTTTTTTCTGTTTGGAAATTGTCTATATCTCCAGATAGCATAAGTTTTAACTCCTTTTGCCCAATTAAACGGTCTTCAGGATGTGTCAATTGCAAATAAGTAGACTTTAAAAACTCTGTTTCTGTGTAACCTAGCATTTTACAAATACCAGGATTAATTTTTTTCCAATTACCATTTAAATCTAATATAGCAATACCTGTTATGGAGTGGTTGAATAAGGTGCGTAGTTGTTTTTCTTTTAAAGCTGTAGCATTGGCTTTAACAGTTTTGTCATGAATATCTTGAAAAACACCTCTAATAGCAATACAAGTGTCATTTTCAAATTTTGGATAGCCAATTGCTCTTATCCATTTTTCTTTTCCTGAAGGTGTAATAATAATAAACTCGTCGTCAAAACTGTTCCTTGATTCAAGAGATTGATTAAGTAATAGTGTAATCTTATTTCTATTTATACCTTCTTTATAGAAATTTATAGCTGTATTAACATCAGGAATATAATCCTGTGGTACTTCATGAATTTTTTTTGTTACAGAACTCCATTTAAGATTGTTAGACATTAAATCTAATTCCCAAGAGCCAATTGCCAATGAATTTTCAATGAGATTTAAAAAATCATCATCATGAATTTCGTTTGAAATAATTTGGTGAGAATTATTTGGAGTCATATATTATTAATTTAAGGACACCCAAAAGATAACTTTAAAATAATTTTAATTTTTGGATGCTCTAATGTAATATATTTTTTCGACAAAAAGCTTCTTTTTCCGGTTAAAATACAAATTTGCTTTATTGATAAGTTTCTTTTTTTTTTTTCAATACTAAAATTTAACCGAATTTTTATTTCGGTATTTAAACTAATAAAACACTGTTATCTAGTGTTTTATTAGTTTCTTTTTTTATTTTGTAACAAGTTTTTTCTTGTCTTTAGGAGTTAATTCAATTTCTACTTGATTATTAATTATATCCTCAAAAGTTTCTCGTTTTCTAATCAAATGCGCTTGACCATTATAAACCAAGACTTCTGCAGGTCTGTATCTAGAATTATAATTACTAGCCATAGAGTAGCAATAGGCTCCAGCATTACTAAAAGCTAAAATGTCACCTTCATTAATTTCGGCAATACGTCTATTATTAGCAAAAGTATCTGTTTCGCAAATGTAACCAACAACACTATAAAAACGTTCTCTACCTTCTGGATTAGAAATGTTTCTAATCTCATGCTGAGATCCATATAGCATTGGTCTAATTAAATGATTAAAACCACTATCTACTTGTGCAAAAACAGTTGAAGTTGTTTGTTTAACTGCGTTTACGTTAACTAAAAATTGGCCAGCTTCACTAACTAAAAATTTTCCAGGTTCAAATGCTAAGGTTAGTGGTTTACCATATTCTTTACAAAACTCATTAAAACGTTGACTTAATTTTTGTCCTAATTCTTCAATATTAGTTTCAATATCACCAGTTTTGTAAGGTACTTTAAATCCAGAACCAAAATCTATAAATTGTAAATTTTTAAAGTTTTTAGCTGTTTCAAATAAAATCTCGCTAGCATATAAAAACACATCAATATCTAAAATATCACTACCTGTATGCATGTGGATACCGTTAATATTCATTTTAGTATTTTCAACAATCCTTAAGATGTGTGGTATTTGATGTATCGAAATTCCAAATTTACTATCAATATGTCCAACAGATATATTTGTGTTACCTCCAGCCATTACATGTGGATTTATTCTAATACAAACAGGTGTTTCTGGATGTTTAGTTCCAAACTGTTCTAATATTGATAAATTGTCAATATTAATTTGACAACCTAACTTAGCAACTGTTTCAATTTCTAATAAAGACACACCATTTGGTGTAAAAATAATATCCTTTGCTTTGTAGCCAGCAGCCAGACCTAAATGTACTTCTTGTATAGAAACAGTGTCAAGTCCTGCACCTAATTGTTTCATAAATTTTAAAACAGAAATATTAGATAACGCTTTAACAGCATAGTTAATTTTTAATTGTTTAACAGTGTTAAAAGCAGAAGTCAAACGTTTATATTGTGCTTCAATAATATTAGCGTCATAAACGTATACTGGACTTCCAAAGTCTTTAGCTATTTCTAGTAATTGGCTGTTTTGCATGTTGTAATTTTTTGTCAAAGTTATTTTTTTAGAACAAAAAAAAAATTAAAACAATAAGATATTACACATTTGTAACATATTGTTAATTATTTAACAAATTAAAAATTATTTAAATTGTTGGTTTTTTTCATAATTAAATATTAGGGTAAGTTAAAGTGATTATTTACTTTTGTAACTCTAAAATTTTACTCTAAACAAGATGAATTTACACGAATATCAAGGAAAAGAATTATTAAGCAGCTTTGGCGTACGTATCCAACGTGGTATTGTTGCTCAAAATGCTGACGAAGCAGTAGCTGCGGCAAAAAAACTAACTGAAGATACAGGAACAGGATGGCACGTTATTAAAGCGCAAGTTCATGCTGGTGGACGTGGTAAAGGTGGAGGAGTTAAGTTAGCCAAAAATTTAGATGAAGTTAAAGATATAGCTGGTCAAATTATTGGTATGGACTTAGTAACACCTCAAACATCTGCAGAAGGTAAGCGTGTACACCAAGTTTTAGTTTGTGAAGATGTGTATTATCCTGGAGATGAAGAACCAGATGAATTTTATATCTCAGTATTATTAAACAGAGGAACTGGTCGTAACATGATTATGTATTCTACAGAAGGTGGAATGGATATTGAAACTGTTGCTGAAGAAACACCACATTTAATATTTAATGAAGAAATAGATCCTGCTACAGGAATATTACCTTTTCAAGCAAGACGTATTGCTTTTAACTTAGGTTTATCTGGTTTAGCTTTTAAAGAAATGACAAAGTTTGTTACTTCTTTATACACTGCTTATGTAAAATCAGATTCTTCTTTATTTGAAATCAATCCTGTATTAAAAACTAGTGATTCTAAAATAATGGCTGTAGATGCAAAAGTATCTTTAGATGCAAATGCATTATACAGACATAAAGATTTAGCAGCTTTACGTGATTTACGTGAAGAAAACGCAATCGAAGTTGAAGCAGGAGAGCAAGGTTTAAACTATGTTGATTTAGACGGAAACGTTGGTTGTATGGTAAATGGAGCAGGATTAGCTATGGCAACAATGGATTTAATTAAGCAAGCAGGTGGTGAGCCAGCTAACTTTTTAGATGTAGGTGGTACTGCAGATGCTGCAAGAGTTGAAATAGCATTCGAGCTTATTTTAAGAGATCCAGCTGTAAAAGCAATTTTAATTAACATTTTTGGAGGTATTGTACGTTGTGATCGTGTCGCTCAAGGTGTTATAGATGCTTACAAAAACATGGGTAACATTAATGTGCCAATTATTGTACGTTTACAAGGGACTAATGCAGATATAGCTAAAAAATTAATTGATGATTCTGGTTTAGATGTAATGAGCGCAACAGAATTCCAAGAAGCAGCAGACAAAGTACAAGCAGTATTAGCTTAGTACATTAACTTATATATAAAAAAAGAGCAACTAAATTAGTTGCTCTTTTTTTTTGGTTTAGAATAGGTTTTATTTAAATCTATTTTTTTAGGTTTCGCTTTCGCGGAAATATGGCCTGATGGTTTCTCTCCCTTTTTAGGCATTGGTCCTCTTAGATGGATCACTAATCCATTTAAAAAATTACGTAAAATCTGATCTCCACACTCTACATAATTAGGATGGTCCTCTCTTCTAAAAAAAGCACTTAATTCGGTTTTAGAAATTCTGAAATCTACTAATTCTAAAATTTTAATAATATCAGTGTCTCTAAAACTATGAGCCACTCTCAGCTTTTTAAAAATATCGTTATTTGTCATGTTCTTAATATAAAGTACAAAAGTACAAATTTGAAAACGGTTAACTAATTATAATGAAAACAATAAAATGCATACAATTTTTTACTTAATAAATCGTTTTTAGAATTTAGTAAAAAATTAAAACAAATATAAATATCAGATCATTCAATACTAAAGTTTATTAATCTGAAAATAATTTAAAATCATTGTTAAGCATCATTTTACATCTATTTATTTGGATAAAATAAAAAGCGATTAACATCATTAAATAGTGTTGATATAGTTTTCAGACAAGTTGTAATTAATTAAAAATCAATTAAATAGAGGGTTATTTTTCGATGAACTACCAATTTTAAATGATTATTATATAACAATATTAGTTAACTTTATAATAAATAATAATCCCTTAATATTATGCATAATAGAAAAGAAAAATTAAGTCTATTATCAGAAATGATTGCATTTGCAAAAAGTGATGATAATATTAAAACGGTAGAGTATAATTTTTTGTTAGCAGTTGCTAAACAATTAGAAATATCAAGAGAAGATTTTGATTATTTAATTAATAATCCAATAAGTAGAATCAATCTTAAATCCCATAGTCAGCGTATCGTGCAATTCCATAGAATGGTATTATTAATGCATGTCGATAAGGCTAGAACACAAAACGAGCTTGCTAAATTGTATAACTATGGTCTTAGAATGGGTTTAAACCATAACTCTATTACTAAAGTATTATACTTAATGGAAGGTTTTCCTGATATGATAGTTCCTGCAGATGTATTAATAGACATTTTTAAAGTGCAGTATAATTAACTATTGTATTATTTTGAATACCTATTAGAAAAATCAAATACTAATATTATAAATCTAGCTTATTAAGTTAGACAATAAAAGTGTGTTAAGAAGCTATTCAACAAGTATAATTAGTTAAGCCTTTAAAGCTTCTAATTTTCCTTGATAGTCTTTAATTTCATCTCTTAGTTTTGCAGCAACAATAAAATCTAATTGTTTAGCAGCCTCTTCCATAATTTTACGTTTCTCTCTAATTTTCTTTTCTAATTCACCTTTAGATAAATATTCGCTTTCTGGCTCAGCAGCTTTAGCAGCCTCTAGGTCGTAACTATAAGTACTAACCGAGTTTTGTGATAAAGCACTATCCAAGCTTTTATTTAAAGCTTTAGGGACTAAGTTGTTTTTAGTATTATAATTGATTTGCTTGGTACGTCTATATTCAGTTTCATCAATGGTTTGTTGCATGCTTTTAGTAATCTTATCTGCATACATAATTGCTTTACCATTAAGGTTACGTGCTGCACGACCGACAGTTTGAGTTAAAGATCTAGCCGAACGTAAAAAACCTTCTTTATCTGCATCTAAAATAGCAACTAAAGAGACTTCAGGTAAATCTAAACCTTCACGTAATAAGTTAACACCAACTAAAACATCATAAATACCTTTACGTAAATCTTGCATGATTTGAACACGCTCTAAGGTATCTACATCACTATGTATATAATTTACACGCACATTTATTCGGCTTAAATATTTAGTTAATTCTTCAGCCATACGTTTTGTAAGTGTAGTAACTAAAGTACGTTCGTCCTTTTCAACACGTTGTTGTATTTCTTCAATTAAATCATCAATTTGGTTTAAGCTTGGTCTGACTTCAATAATTGGATCCAAAAGACCAGTTGGACGTATTACTTGCTCTACATAAACACCATCCGTTTTTTGTAGTTCATAATCTGCAGGAGTTGCACTAACATAAACGACTTGGTTTTGTAACGCTTCAAACTCTTCAAATTTTAACGGTCTGTTGTCCATAGCAGCAGGTAGTCTAAACCCATAGTCAACAAGGTTTTCTTTTCGACTTCGGTCACCACCATACATAGCATGTACCTGAGATACCGTTACGTGACTTTCATCTACAACCATTAAATAATCATCTGGAAAGTAGTCTAATAAGCAGAATGGTCTTGTGCCAGGTTCACGACCATCAAGGTAACGCGAATAATTTTCGATACCAGAACAATACCCTAATTCTCTGATCATTTCTAAATCAAATTCGGTACGTTCTTTCAGACGTTTTGCTTCTAAATGTTTACCAATGTCTTTAAAGTAATCGTGTTGTTTTACTAAATCATCCTGAATAGATTTTATAGCGTTTTGTAACACATCAGGAGAGGTTACAAACATGTTTGCTGGATATATGGTAAGTCTGTCGTATTTTTCTACTATTTCGTTAGTTTGAATATTAAAAGCTTCTATTTCTTCAATTTCATCTCCAAAAAAATGAATTCTGAAAGCATCATCAGCATAACTTGGGAAAATGTCTACAGTATCGCCTTTTATTCTAAAATTACCATGTCTAAAATCTGCTTCAGTACGCGAGTATAAACTTTGTACTAATTGATGTAATAATTTTGTGCGTGAGATTTGTTGGTCAACCTCAATAGTAATTACATTTTTCTGAAACTCGACTGGATTACCAATACCATATAAACAGGATACAGAAGCAATAACTATGACATCACGACGTCCTGATAATAGGGAAGAGGTTGTGCTTAATCGCATTTTCTCTATCTCTTCATTGATAGATAAATCTTTTTCAATATAAACACCAGAGGTAGGTATATAAGCTTCTGGTTGATAATAATCATAGTAAGACACAAAATACTCTACAGCATTTTCTGGAAAAAACTGTTTAAATTCTGAGTACAACTGAGCAGCTAATGTTTTATTATGTGCTAAAACTAAGGTAGGCTTTTGTGTTTCTTCAATCACATTGGCTACAGTAAAGGTTTTACCAGAACCTGTAACACCTAATAAAGTTTGGTATTTGTCTTGATTGTCCAAACCACCAACTAATTGTTTGATAGCATTAGGTTGATCTCCAGTTGGCTTAAACTCTGAATGTATTTTGAATTTCATAAATACAAAATTACAGAATAATAAGCAGTTTTTTATTTAAAGGAAGGTTAAAGCTTGTGTGGCTTATCTTATTAAACTAAAATGACCTCTTGTAGTTGTTCCGTTAGGGAAAGTCGCTAAATACCAATAATCATTGGTTGGTAATAGTTGTCCATTTAATGTTCCGTCCCAACCATTAGATTCAGGATTTATTTGATGTAATAGTTTACCAAAACGATCAAAAATCTTAATGTCCAAATTGGTATTAAAGTCTAAAGTCATTCCTGAAGGCTTCCAATATTGATTATAAATATCTCCATTTGGAGTAAAGTATTTAGGAAAACCTAATATGGCAAACGTTTGCTGAGTAATACCACAGCCATCAATATTTCTAACATATACAGTATGTAATCCAGAATTTAAATTGGTAAATACATTGCTGTTTTGATAGCTTCCTTGGTCCAAAGCGTACTCAAAATCACCGTTATTTTCAAGTATTATTGTAGTAGTATTGTTACTAGTCAATTGAGTGTAATTAATCTCTTGTATAATAGGAGCTTCAATTGCTGTAACAGTTATATCTCTAGTATTAAAACAACCATTTGGATCTGTAATAATTACTGTGTAAATACCAATTTGATTTATGTCTATAAAAGACGTGTTGACACTTGTATCTGTTCCGTTTAGTAACCATTGGTAATAATAGTTGCTAGGTGAGTCGTTTAAAACGCCTCCTTGTAAAGTTATGGTTTCAGGATAGTTATTTAAACAATACTCAACAGTTTCATTTACTGATACTTGTGGTGTGTACAATACATTAAGTTGTACTTCTGTAATAGCATAACAATCGATGCTGTTGGTTTTGACTTTTGCAATTATAGTTTGTGTGTCTGGTTGTGTTGTTAAAAATTGTGTTGGCAACGGATTGCTTTCCGCGAAAGCGTCCTCCATTGTATTGTAAAAAATTATTGAAGCATTGGCAGGAACTTGAGGTTGGATTTGTGCAGCGACCTCGTCTAAATCAAAAGTTGCTAAACCGTCAATGTCACCATCATCACAACCATCAAAACTATAATTAGGCAAAGTATTATTGGATATGCCCAATGCTATTTGAGAGATATTTGTACAGCCAGACTGATTATTAACCAATAAAGTATAAACGGTTTGGTTTACACTTGTGTTTTCAAAATTTTGAGGTGTCGCAATTGGGTTTGATTGTTGTTCGGCATCCAATTGAGAGGTATAAAAACCTTGTATAGATAAATCTGGATTTGAGCCTAAGAGGGTTTGGTCGACAGAAAATAAATTATAATTACTAAAGCCATCTTGATCAAAATCGCATTGTATTATTGAGGTGTTTGAAGTTGGAAAATCATCATATTTTTCGATAACAATTTCACCATAACTAATGCAACCATTGTCTAAAATAACCTCAACGTTGTATGTTCCTGCATCTTGAATGTCTAATGTAGGATTGGTTTGAGTAGCTAATAAGGTGTTGTCTTGATACCAAGTGTAAACGTTATTACCAGTTTGTGTTGCGTCCAAAGTAATAATATCGTTTGGACATAAAGCATTATTTGTGTCTTCTAATAAATTAGGACCTAAGTTAGTGGTGACTTGAAAACTTCCAGCTTCTAAAAATACAGCAGAATCGTATCTGTAATTTTGCTCGTCTGCAATTACAAGCTTTACTTGATAGGTTGCATTAGGTGTTGTGTTTGCTGTAGCAGAAAGTACTTTGGTTTGTCCATTAAAATTGATTGGTGCATTGGCATCATTCCAACTTCCAAAATAAAACTGATTTTCTTCTTGACAACCACCTGGTATTTCTGGATGAACGGTTGTAACCTTTACAGGTGTTTGTGTATTAGGTACTAAAGCTATATTTTGGTATTGTTGTTGACCAACTTCGCGAATTAAAAATCCAAATAAATCAGAAAATTGACATGTATTAGGATTATTTTCTTGATACTCTTCTGATGCAAAAATGTAATTGAAGCTAATTTGAGAGGCTACAGTAGAAAATTCAAATTCAAGTATGGTTGCGTTGATAGTATTGTTTTCGTTTAAAGCTATTTCTAGATCTTGGTCACCAGACCAATTATTAGCATTGTCATCACTTAAGGATGTGTTAGGACCATTAACATTACTTAAGCGTCCAGTACTTAAAACAATACCATTTTGAAACGGAAACGTTGTACCTGTTGCGTCAAAATAACCATAACTTTGGTCTGAACCTCCAAAATCGCCACCAACAACATTGGTTACTTGAATATTTGTAATACAGTTACTGTCAATTAAAACATCTTCTATTAACTGTTGAGGTGTATAAGTTTGTACGTCTGTTGTAACGTTTTGTGCAGTAATAACATTAACAATCAAAACTAAAACTAAAAGTAATCTACTTTGCATATCAATTTTTAGGGATAGCAAAGGTAAACAACAATTATTTTTAAAATAAAATTTTAAGTGTTAAAGCTTTAGAGCAAAATGACCTTTAACCTGAAACTCAACAGCTCCCTTTTTAACATCAGCAACAAACCAATAATCACTACTTGGCATTAGGTTTCCATTATAACGTCCATCCCATCCCATCGAGCTGTGGTTTAGCGTTTTTAATAACTTACCATAACGATCATAAATATTAACAACAGTACCTTCTAATTGGTTGACACCAGTGATGTGCCAAGTATCAAAGTAGCCATCTCCATTTGGAGTAACAAATTTAGGTGTATCAATTATTACTATTTCTTTAGATGTCGAGTTACAGCTATTTAAATCTATAACCGTAATCACATGAGGTCCAATGGGTACATTAGTAAATAGGTTAGATTCTTGAGGAGCTTCGTCGTCAAATTGATATAGGTAATTTCCAATACCAGAAACCTCAACGGTTACATTATTTGGATCTGAAAAATCTACAGTCTCAGTAAAATCTATTGTTGCAGCTTCCGACTCTGACACAGTAAACGTTGTTGAGGTTGTACAACCGTTTTGTGTAGTTACTGTAACGGAATATGTTCCTATTTCTGTTATTTCTATATAACTACTTGTGCTATTAGTTGACCAAGCATAATTATCTGTAGGTATATTAGTCTCAGCAGATACTAATAAAGGTAAGTTTTCTAAACATAATACCTGATCTTGAATATCCAACTCTGGTTTTCTATTTACAATAGTTTTAAAGCTTGTAGTATTGTAACAACCTGTGGTATTATTTTGAACTCTAATGAAGTATTCAGAATTATTTTCAGAATCTACGTTTAAATCGTCTAGTATATTAGTGTTATTTTCTGCATCAACTAGCGTTTCAAAATAAGAGACAGTAAACTCACTAGGATTTTGACCATTTAAAGCTGTAGCTGTTTGTTGACTAAAATCAAAAATTGCAAAGGTGTCATAGTCATTATCACATTGCTCTAAATCTGGAACTGTTCCTGCTGTTGGTATTGGAAAAGCTTGCAGTGTAAAACTGCCTATATTATAACAGATGCTATTAGTAAAATTAGCTCTTACAAATATAGTTTGATTACCAATAGTATAGTTGTAATTGTTGTCTAAAGCATTTTGTTGTGCTTCAGCATCAACTTGTGAAGCATAAAAAGTTGCTTCAATAGATAGTGTTGTGTCTGTAATATTAGGTAAAGCTTCGTTTAAATTATAAGTATTCGTGCTATCTTCACAGGTGTTTACTACAACATTTGGTGTTATAGTTGGAGGCGTATTAACTGTTAGTAATAACGGAATTTCGGCATAACAATTAGAAACGGTATTTAATACTTTAATATAAACTGTTTGTGGATTTACTGTGTTTGTAAAGTTAGTAGGATCCATGATTCTGTTTGAAGATAATTCTAAATCTTCAGAAGAAGTATAATATTCAACAACAGTGTTATCTTGTCTTATAGAAAGTACTTCAAATTCTGAAACCGTTAAATCAAACGTTGCAAAACCATCCGTATTATCATCACACATTTCTAAACCACTAGCAGAGTTTGTTGAAGGTACAGCAATAACGTTAAACACAAAACTTTCTATACCTTTACAAAACGTACCATTGTCTATAGTTGCAAATACTTGTTGCGGATTTACAGTGGTTGTAAAACTATCAGGTAAAGGGTTGGTTTGTGCTTCTGCATCTGCAAGCGTTAAGTGGTAAGTTATACTTAATGTTTCAGGTGAATTTTGACTGATTTGAGAAGATATTTCAGTTAAATCAAACGTAGAAAACCCATCATTTGAAACATCATCACAAACAAACACATCTGTTGGTGCATCGTAAATTGGGTTAGAACTGACTTCTATTTGAAATGACGATGTGCCATAACAATCTGAATCTGTAGTGTTTTGAACACGAACAAATATAGTCTGAGGATTAGAGATGTTTTCATAAATATTATTTTTGTTAATTGGGTTATTTCCAGAATCAGCATCTACTTGAGATGTATAATATAACACTTGCTTAC
This sequence comes from Olleya sp. ITB9, assembly GCF_001315805.1. Taxonomy (NCBI): domain Bacteria; kingdom Pseudomonadati; phylum Bacteroidota; class Flavobacteriia; order Flavobacteriales; family Flavobacteriaceae; genus Olleya; species Olleya sp. ITB9. The sequence continues at coordinate 94,794 of NZ_BCBW01000057.1, read as the reverse complement.
CTGTTTGTCCATTAAGTATTTCGGCATCTTTATTAGAGAATAAAAATTCGCCTATTTGGTCTCCATCAGTCTCGCAACTAATATAGGTTTCAATTGCATCAAAGACAGGTAATGTGTTGACATAAATTCTAATATTGTCTACTCTAAAACATCCTGTTGTTTCGTTTTCAACACGACAAAATACCATTTGGGTGTCTGCATTGTAACTAGTATCGTTTAGTATAGGGTTACTGTTAGATTGAGCATCCACTTGTGTGTTGTGAAATGTAATGGTTCTGTTGTTGGTATCTGGTACCATTTGATCTATAGACTGTGTTAAATCTACAATAGAAAAACCATCTTGATCATCATCACAAATAATAATGTCTTCGGCATTATTTACTTGAGGAGCAGGTAATACGTTAATAGTTAAAGCAGAAGTTGCACTACAACTATTTTGATTTTGGACTCTAACATATACTGTTAAAGGGTTACTTGTATTGTCATAAAAAGGTGGTAATGCATTAACGTTAGCTTCTGCATTAGCTTGAGATGCAAAATATTTTACTGTTCCGCCTTCAACACCAGTTGCAACATAATCGTCAAAGCTAGTTAAGTCTATACTTGTAAACCCATCACTGTTGGTATCACAATAATTTTGTGTTGTTAATGTTTGTATATCAAAACCTTGGTTAATTATTAGTTGTATTGAAGATTTATAAGAGCATGCTGGACTCTGTAATGTAATAAATAATGTTTTAGGTGCATTGTTTACAGTATACGGTTGGTTTTGGTTAATAGCATTGGTGTTTGCTGTTTGGTCTTCAACGGTTTCATAAAAATCAATTGTTAGATCTTCGTTACCATTAATTATCATAATACCAACTTGTAGTAAATCAAAATCTACAATTCCATCATTGGAAGCATCATCACATTCGTAAAAATCTGTTATTTCGGTACCAGTTTCAAGTAAAAAAGTGTGTAATTCTTGTGGTACTATTGACACGCAACCAGTATCATTGTCTTCAACTCTAATAAATAAGGTTTGTACAAATTGTTGCGTATTTGGATAGTTGGTTGGATTGTTAATAGGGTTTGTGCCTTCATAAGCTTCATCTTCGGTTTCATGATGAGTTACTGTCACATTTGTAAGACCTTGTAATACGTCATCAAGATTTTCGGTTAAATCAAAATTGTCATAACCATTTCCGTCTTGTTCACAAGCATCTAAAGATAATGTGTCCATATTGATATCAGGAAAGTTATTAATCTGAATATCTAAAGTTGTTGTCGTACTACAACCTGTAGTTATATCTAATACACTAACGTAAAGTGTTTCAGTATTACTAACAGGAGTATAAGGCGACTCTATTTGGTTTTCAATACTGTTTGCATCAGTTTGATTAAAATGATAATTAACATAGTAGTTTGGATTATTGTTAGTGATTTCGTCGTTTTTTACCGTTAAATCAATTGCACTATTATTAGCAGCGCAAATTGTTAAATTAGAAGGGTTAGTTATTGATAAATAAGCGTTTATTATTAAATCAAAACTGCCCATGTATACACAACCAGAACTATTATTTTGTGCTCTAAAATATATTGTTTGTGTAGGGTTTGTACTTAAATACTGTATGATAGCATTAGTGTTTTCTATTGCTTCATTTTGATATAAATGAAATGTTGTCGTATAAGTTGCACTTGGTAAAGTCGTTTCTACTTCAGAAATTTTTGTACTTAAATCAAAGATTTCTTCTCCATCATTTGAAGCATCATCACAAACTTCAAAATCTGATATTAAAGTTCCGTCTTGAATGGTGTTTAAAGCAATATTAATTGAATCTTCAAAAGTACAAGTGTTTGTATTTAATGGTACAGTGACTTGCACAGTGTAGTTTCCATTTGTATCAACAAATAGAGAGTTTGTATTCTGTCCTGCTATAATTGTATTGTTTACATACCATTGGTAAGTTGCTTGCGGATTATTAGTGTCTGCATTTAATGTAATAGAAGTGTCACATGTATTAATGTCCTCACCTAAATCCACACTATCTGTAAAACTGTTACCTTCAATAAATACAGCAGTATCAAAATTACGATCGGTTTGATCTGCAATTATTAATTTAATGTTGTATTGTACGTTTGGCAGTATGTTAGCAGATGCACTTAAAACTGTGGTACGACCATTAAAGTTTGTGTCTCCTACGTTATAACCTTCAAAATATTGACCATTTTCTGCAGTACAAAACCCAACAATATCATCATGAATAGTATTTGTATTTACAGGTATACTTGTATTTGGGACAACAGCAATATTTTGATATGCATCACCACTTCCAGCTTCTCTAATTAAAAAAGCAAAACCATCAGAATATAGACATGGATACTCAGCAAAATATTCTTCTGAAGCTAAAATGTAATTAAATTGAACTGTATTTGAAGCTGATATAAAATCAAACTCAATTGATGTTGCATTTAATGTGTTATTTATACCTAAGGCAGCTTCTAAATCTGGATCTGTAGTCCAAGCTGTAGTTCCTTCGTTTAAAGGACTAGTATTTAATGTGTTTCCTGCAGAGTTAGCTTGACCTGTAGATAACATTATTCCGTTTTCAAACGGAAAATCAGATCCAGCTTTTTCAAAATAACCAAAACTTGAAAATCCATCAATATTTCCGTTTACAGTAGAATTTATATTAGATACCTCAACACAGCCTTGTACTAAATTATCCTGAACTAATTGTTGTGCAGAAAACGAATCATCAATAGATATCTGTTGAGCAAAACTTGCTGACGAAAGCACTAAAAGTAGAGTGAAAAATGTTGGTCTTAGGTTAATTTTCATTGCTTTTATTGGTTTTTTGTTAAAACACGATGAAATACATATATTATCGATTAAAGGACAAACATATATAAAATATCGACTAAACGCAAATTTTGACGATAAAAAGAAATTTTTATTTTCCTGATTTCTAAATTATTAGCAAAAAGTCACGTTTTTAGACTTGCTAAGCGTATTTTGAGATATAGCTATTTTTTTAGAAAAAAATGTTTCTATTGGAGTTTGAGAGGATAGTTTTATTAAATGAAGCTTAGCTAGATTGTTTTAATAACTCAAAAACATCATTTATTTTGAAGAATACTAATTTTGAATGTTATATGGGTAGGTAAAAACGGTACAACCTGAAGTATTGATTAATACTAAATATAAAGTCGATTATTTAGTAATTAATATAAACCCACCCTGTTTGGATTTGGTAATTAGGGTCTTTAAGATTTAGTACGTAAAAATATGTGCCTGTAGGAACAATGTCTCCTTGATTAGTTAAGCCTTGATTAACTTGACCATACCATTTTGTATTATTATTACCTATAAAGATTAAAGTGCCATAACGATTATATATCAATAATTCGTGATCTTGAAAGACATTATATAATCCTTGAATATTAAAATAGTCGTTTATGGTATCTTGATTTGGAGAAAATCCATCCGGAATAATAGGAGGGCAGTTAGTTGTGTTTAAGGTAAAAAGAAATAAGTCGAAACATAATTGTGTTTGTGCAGCAACATATATTGTTTGTGGAGTTGTATTAGAAATGTAATGATTTGGATTTGTTATGGCATCTTGATTGTTTAAATCATCTAAACTGCTATAAAAAAATAGGTCTTGATACAAGTTTAGGTCTATATTAATTAAAGCATTGTTTAAATTATAAATGCCTGTATTATAACCTTGATCACAAGCTACTAATTCAGCAAGCTGAATAGTTTCAGGAATTGGTATAAGTTGGATGGTCGAGAATGTGTTATTGTTTACTTCATTTGTTTCAGTTACTAAACCATTATTGTTTCCGTCGTTATCAACTTCAATTTCAATAATAAAAGTATCAGGTATAGTATTAGGTATTTCTAAAGTAATTTGACTTGTTTCTTCTTCTCCAATACCAATTATAGTGTTGGTTTGACTTTGCCCTATTAATACGTTGTCTATAAAAAAAGCAATTGGTGTATTGGTTGGTAAAGCAGCTGTGCTATTGTTGTTGTATACAGTATAATCTATAGTAATGCTTCTGGTATTACAGTTTGTTTGGTAAAAATTTTGTGTAACCGTTGCATCTGGTAATTGACTATTTAAAACGGTAATAATATTGTTAAGAATGATTAAATCGGCTCTAAAAATACCGTTACTATCAAAATCACCTGTGGTTAGATTAATAGTAACTTCTGTATCTCCAATTTGTATATTGTTTTCGATGTTATAAACATCTAAATCAGCATTATAAAAGTTAGTAGAATTTGTAAAACTATTGGTTCCGTTAAAAGCATTGTCAGGTAAATTTAGAGGAGGATTGGATAAGACATTTCCGTTAATTGATAGTGATTCTCCAAAATTTAAAGCATTATCTCCTTCCCAAGCTAAAAAACCAATTTTAGCATTATTGTTATCAAGTACGTTTACGTTTTCTAGAATAATAGTTTTATCTTGAACGTCAGCGTTAATAATTTCCAATCCTAAAAATAGATTAACTTGATTTAGTGGTAATGTTGGTTGTTCATAAATAACATATAAACTCCAACCTGCGTAATTAGTTCTGTTATTACAATAACCTGGAGTGTTTGTTAATGTGTCAGAAATATCTAAATCTGAAAAAATATAATTTGTACTGCCTTCATTATTAATTTGATCAGTGACTTCTGCATAGCTAGCAAAATAGGTAAGCAAACCATTACTACCTACATTATAGTCTACAGTAAATGTATCTTGGGCATTTATAGATGTAGTGTTAAGCGTAACTTGGTTATCGCCAGTTCCAGAACCAGACCAAAATAAATAGGCAGCAACAATGTTTGTATTGTTTGGTAATGTTAAATTGGCTTGAGAGGATGGAAGTGTTTCGCAAAAGAATTGAGAAAGATTATTTTCTGCTTGATTTAAAGTGTTTCCAATAGCTATATAATCATAGCGTCCATTAAATTGTTGAAACAATTCAATGTTTTGTGCACTTGCTTTAGCAAAGCAAAGTCCAATTATTATAATGACGAAAAATACATGTTTCATTAGTTTGTATTCTTGCTTAAATGTACAAGTTACTATCGTTTTAAAGTGAAATGATTTCTATAAATACGTCCATCCTGAAGTTTTACTGTAAACCAATAATCGTTAGTAGGTAATGGTTGTCCGTTAAAAGTACCATCCCAACCTTGGCTGTTAGGAGTGAATTCTTTTAGTAGTTTTCCGTATCTATCAAATATTTGAATAATTGAATTAGCTTGAAACTGAGAGGAGACTCCATATACTTGCCAATAATCGTTTTTTCCATCGTCATTTGGTGTGAAAAATAAAGGAAATCCAATTACCGAAAACATTTGATCTATTGTGCCACAATTATTTTTGATATCTGTAATATTAACCTGATAAATTCCTGGTTTTATATTATTAAAGATGTTATTATTTTGAAACCCTGTTGAAAGTCCTTCAGCATTAATTAATTCAAAAGCGTAGTCTCCTTCACCTGAAGTCAAGATTGTTACGACATTATTATTTAAACTGCCATCAACTACAATAATATCTTCAATAGTTGCAATGTTTGAAGGTTGAACAGTAAAGGTTTTTGTTTTTGGGCAACCTTCTGCAGTTGTTACAGTAACAGTAAATTGACCAATTGTATTGACCTCAATAGAGGCAGTAGTTTCGCCAGTTGACCAATTATAGTAATAGTTAGGGTTTGCTGTGTTGGTTGCTGTTAGTTGTATGGTTTCAGGAAATTGATTAAGACAATATAAAACAGTTTCGTCTTCTGTAATTTGTGGTAAGGGATTAATAGTTAACAAAAATTCGCTAATACCGTAACAGGCATTGTTGTTTTCTGCTCTAGCGTAAATGACTTCATTGTAAGGGATTGTATTGTTATATAATGAAGGTAAAGCATTAACTTCTAAAAGAGCATCATCGTATGTACCATAATAGCTAACCGTAATACCAGCAGGAAGTCCATTTGTTATCTCTGTTGAGAAAGTATCTAAATCAAAGGTGTTAATTCCATCTTCAGAGCCAAGTTGGTCACAAACAGGAGGAGCAATATAATCATTAGTTTGTGTAACGCTAACTTCTAAAGTTAACTCGGACAAAGCAATACAGTTTGTTATGGTATCTGTAACAACAACATAAATATTTTGAGGGTTTGAGGTATTACTATAAGCGTCTCCGTTTATAGGATTTGTCTCTGATTGCGCATTGCTGAAAGTTGTATAAAATGCTATAGTATTCTGGCTGTTGTTATTAGTTATGTTTGCTGAAGCTTCATTTAAATTAAATATAGTCTGACCATCTGGAACTCCATCTTCGTCACATTGAAATAAAATGTCATCATAGGCTTCAGGTACAGGATTAACAGTAATGTTAAAGCTATTGGTAGTAAAGCAATCTGTGTTAATACTATTTTCTAATCTTACAAAAATAGTTTCTGTGATAGGTGTTGTGTTGTAATAATTATTTGGTAAAGGGTTTGCACCTATGTCAGCATCATTTTGTGTGTTGTGATACGTTATATTATAAAGTGTTGTACTTTGTAATCCATAGACTTGCGTATTGTAGCTTGCTAAATCTATAGTTGTTTGTCCATTAGTGTCGTCTCCATCGGTAGAATCATCACAAGTTTCATAGTCGGATAAATTATCTATAATTGGAGTATTATAAATTTCAATATTAAAACTAGTAGTATCATAACAATTGTTATTACCAAAATTGAAAATTCTAGCAAAAATGGTTTCTTGTGAAGCATTTACAAGATAATTATTTGGCAATTCATTTTGCCCCAAATCAGCTTCATTTTGTGTTGAATGATAGGTAATTTCAAATTCTAAAGAATTTTGACCATTTAAGATTGATTCATTTTGATTAGATAGCAATATATCACTACTGGAATCATTATCATCATCACAAATAATAATATCATTTGGTTGAGTAGCAATAGGTATATCATAATAAGTTACAATAGCTTGTCCTTCTTTTGTGTCACAGTCACCATTATTTAAATCAATAATAACCTCATAGTTTCCATTTTCATTTATTAATAACTCATTTGGTATTGTTGGAGTTGTAAGGATAGTACCATCTTTATACCAAGTATAAGTTGCTCCATTAATATCTTCAGCTGTTAGCGTATAGTTTTCTCCTGTGCATAATGGTAAGACTACAGAGTTGGAGGTGTCAGTAGGGATGATATCAATTTTTTCTGAAAAGAAAGAAGAAATAAAAGGAGGTAAGCCTTGCCTTGAGACGCGACCATTCAAGCTTATTGCTTCATGTTGGTAATCTGAAAATTGACCTAATTGATTTGGATTATTAATAACACTTAAAAAAGGAGAGCCTTGATTATAAGTTGCACTTAATGATCTGTAAATTTTACCGTCAGGACCTAATTGTAAAGCACTTCTATACATGACTCTTTGGTCTAAAACTTGTTCTGATTGGCTTATATTATTAGACGTTAGATCATATTGAAGCAAGGCACCATATTGTGCACTGGTATTTTCAAAATTATCGGAGTCTGTTTCAAAATATGTACTAACGTATAATACTTGATTATTAGGTGAAAATTCTACTCCATAGGCACGTTGTGTTTTTCCTAATGGATTGATATTTATTTGTATTTGTTGCGAGTTACTTACCTGTCCAGTATTAGTATCAAAGTCATATAAAAATAAACCACTACCAACGTTTGCAGAAGCTATTTTTGTTCCGTCTGGAGAAAATTTTAAATACCCTCTTCTTTCTGAAATACTGAAAGGTATCGTTGATGTAACTGGAGTAGTGTTTACACCAGTTGAAGAAACTTCAAAAGCATAAAAAGTAGTGTTATTGTTGTCTACAGCAGAAGGGTTTGTTAAAGCATCATTACTTGCAAAAGTCACCACCCAAATATTTTGAGATTGGCAATCTTTAAGTACTGCACTTAATTTTTCTGAAGCTCTAGATAATAAAAATTGATTTTTAATATTAGTTACAGCTCCTAGTCCATTATCTAATGACATGTTGACTTCAGTAAAATTGAAGCCTTGGTCTTGTTGCCCAAAAAACTCTGTACCTTGAGTAAATATGTAATAAATATTTGGGTCACCTGGTTTAGGAATAATTATGGCAGACTGTGTACTTGAAGGGTTACCATCCAGGTTATTACCATTAAGCATAACATTATGGTTTTTATTATACACAGTAATTCCATCTGTGTAAAATAATAAATCACCAGCACTATTTGATATGCTTGTACAGCCTTCATCAGTTGCTAATTGACCATCAGTTAATGCTGTAACAGCATTAGTGTTTGTGTTAAATTGTATTCCAGCATTATCACCAAAATACCAGTTTGCAGCTTCATTTTGCGCCTGTAATATAAAGCTGCAAAGTAGTATTAATACTAAAAATATCTTTTTCATAAAAAAATCTATAATTAGTAAATGTATTATAATAAAATCTTATAAATAAATGTAGTTTGTTAAAAAATAAACAAGGTTTTTTATAAATCTCTTTTTTGTAATAATTTATAAGAGAAAAATACAAATAAACTAGTCCACCCAAGAACAATAAATATTTCGTACCAATGTACAGCAAAATCATATATAAGTTCTGTTTTTTCTGGAGACTTCATAGCTACAATACGTCTAAAGGGTTCGTCTATTAATTTAGACATAGACTTTAATGGTAAAAAGTTTTGAATTTTAGTCGCAATGTCATCATCGTAATTTTTTAATATTATACCATATATAATCCATTCGATTATAAATAGGATGAATAAAAAAGCTAGTGCAAATGCAGAGCGTTTTATTAATACTGCAGCAAATAAGCATAAACTAAAAAAGCCAATAAGTTTTACTAAATAAGCAAGTAAAAAGATGCTTTCACTAAACATATAATAAGCTTCACTGTCACCATTATAGTATAGTCCAATAGCTAAAGTTAAAATACCAACTAATAGTGTCGATACAACAGAGAAAAATACTATAGCATAAAATTTTGACAGTATAAACTCTTTTTTACTAAGACCATCAATTAAGTTTTGCTTGATGGTTTTGTTACTATATTCATTACCAATCATGCTAACCACAACTATAGCAAAAAATAGCTTAAATAATGACGAGAAAAAAGTGGTAATATGCCAAATGTATGGAAAATCAAAAATTCCTACACTACCTAAATCTATTGTAAATAGACCAAAGAAATTGATTTTAAATGAGGATAATAATATGATGAAAAACGGTAATATAAATGAAAAGAAGATTAATATTTTACTAACCCTATTTTCTAAAAGTTTTTGTAATTCTATTTGTAAAAGTCGTAACATGATTTGTGTGTTTTGATGGATTAGTTTTTGTCTTCTAAGTTATCTGTAAGTTGAAGAAATTGTTCTTCTAAACTTTCTTTACGCAATACTAGATGCGACAGTGCAATACCTTTGTCTAATAGCTCTTTGTTAAAAGAGGCTGCAGATGTTGGTGCATTTAAAAAGGCAGTTATTAAATCCTCTGTTACTTTTGTGTTTTTAATATTTGGATGCGTATTTAGATAATCTAAAAGTGCTGTGTTGTTATCACATTTTAATTCAAAAAAGCCATCACTAGAAATCATTTGATCTACTGGACCTTCATATAATTTATTTCCCTTTCTAAGTACAACAACATGTGAGCACACTTTTTCAACTTCATCTAATAAATGAGACGCTAATAAAATGGTTGTACCTTGACTTGCAATATCTTTAATTATAGCTCTAATTTGGTGTATACCTTGAGGGTCAAGACCGTTTGTGGGTTCGTCTAAAATTAAAATTTCAGGATCGTTAAGTAATGCAGATGCTATTGCAAGGCGTTGCTTCATCCCTAAAGAAAAGGTTTTAAATTTACTGTCTTTACGGTCAAGTAAGCCTACTAGTTCTAGTTTTTCGTCTATTTTTTCTTCAGTAATTCCCTTTATTTTACAAACTAATTTTAAGTTTTTGTATGCTGACATGTAAGGGTAAAAGTTTGGACGCTCTATAATTGCTCCAACTTTTTTTAAGGCGTCATGTGTTGAGGTCTGACCATCAAACCAGCTAAAATCTCCGCTGGTTTTATTAACGACGTTTAAGGTAATACCTAATGTTGTAGATTTACCACTTCCGTTTGGTCCTAAAATACCGTAAACGTTTCCTTTTTTAATGGTAAATGATAAATTGTTGACAGCTGTTAAGTTGCCATATTGTTTAGTAAGATTACTAATGTTAAGAATGGTGTCCAAGATAAATGGTTTTTTAGTACTAATTTAAAATTAGTAATGGTTGGTTTAATTGTAAGACGATAGTACTGTAAAATTGTTACAAATTAAAAATTAGTTTTAAATTTGATACACTATATAAAGCTATGAAAGACTTAAAAATTTCTAAAAAAAAGCCATCTTATCCTATAAGTGATAAGTTGAATGATTATTTGTCAGAATATAACCGGAACTCTAAAATCACTATTTTATATGACGATTTACTGCGTTTTCAAGGCGCAATTACGGTTTATGATAAAGATGATAATGATACACTTTGGGTACGTGTTTATTTTAGCGAATTTGATAGAGCAGAAATAGACTTAAGTCTTAAAAAAGTATACACAAGATTGCATTCTGATGGAAATGAAACTTCAATTCCGTTTTTAAATGTTGATGCAATTGACTATTGTACCTTTGGTAACTCTAAACCTTTTAGAATAAAAGTTAGAAATATTTTAAATGATAATTACACTTATTTTTATGTCAAAAAAGCTGATGCTTCACGTATTTATGGATTAGAATTAGAGCATATGTTGTCTCCGTACAATTTGAATTTTATGGTGCATGGTAATACTTTAATAGAAGAACATATAGCAGGAATACCTGGAGACGAGTTTATTAAAACCATGCTTAATGATTGTACAGAATCTGAAAAATCTCAAATAGCCAAAGAGTTTGTTAAATTTAACGAGCGCTGTATGATTAGGCTTTTAGGAGATATGAGAGCTTATAATTATGTGATTGTGCCAACACATGATTTTGATCATGTGGTATTTAAAATTAGAGCTATAGATTTTGACCAGCAATCATACGAAGGTAAGTTTAATGTGTACAGACCTCAGTTTTTTAAAGAAAATTTAAAGTTAGTTGAGTTAGTTACAAAAAAGTTTAAAAAAGAATCTATTGATCAATACAAAATAGAAGAACGTTCCATAGTTGCTAAACGTATGATAAGTTACAACGATCGTATTGATCAATTATTAGATTGTATGGTAAATGATACTATATCAAACCCAGAGCATATTAAACTTTTAAAATCTAAAATCTATGATTATACCTTAGATCTAAAGTTTAAGAAAAGCCAGAATATGGGTCAAATAGTAAAAAACGCATTATCGTTTGTAAAACGAAACTATGAGAATGTTAATACTAAAGGGTTTTAATTCCAGTTTTCGTTAAAATCTAAATTGTCGTAGTCATCAATATTAAAGTCATCATCAAATTCTGCGTCAAATTCATCTTTTTCAGCTTCAAAAACTTTATCAGGAGCTTCAGTTGGAACTTGACCTTGTACATACATTAGGTTTGGATAATCCACACCTTCAGCAGTTTCAACAATTTCTGCTAACTCAACAAAAAAGGTCCACATACTCATAAAATCGTACACATAAATTAGCTTCGTTTGTGCCTCGTGTACTGTGTCTGAGATAGAAGTTTCGTTCATTAACTTAACTTCATTTAGACCATCACTCATGTCAAAAAGACTTATTTCTTCACCTTGATTCCATTCTTCATCACTAATATAAAATGATGCCATTTCAGTACCATCAAAGCCAAAACATTGTGTAATAACGTTGTGTAAGTCTTCCATAGTATCGCTTTCACGAATTTCAAAATCTCTGAAAATATCTTCTTCTGTATCGTTATCAAGTATAACTCTAAATCTGTAAATCATAATAAAAAAATAAGTGTGTAAAGATACTGTTTTTAGGTGTTATTTGCTAAAACGATGTAACGTAAATGTCATGGCACTCAATAATAAAAAGGCACCAACTTGATGGACAACACCTAACCAAACCGGAACTTGTAATATTAATGTAAATACACCAAGTACAAATTGTAAAAAGACTAAACCTAATAATAAATTTAATGCTTTTTTCTGGTAATGTGAGTTAATATATTTTTGACCTTTAAAATAAATAAAAAGTATAAAAATAACCACAAGATAGGCTAATGTACGATGTGCAAATTGCACACCACTTTTACCTTCTGTAAAATTGGCAAATAAGGTGTCACGTTCTATATAAGCGCTTTCATGTATAAATTTACCTTCGCTCATCATTGGCCAATGGTTATGTACCCAACCAGCATCCAATCCAGCGACAAAAGCACCATATATAATTTGTATAATAAGCACCAATAAACCTGCTTGAATTAATCTTTTAAATCTAGTATTTCTAATTTCGGTAAATGGAAACATTAAGTCTAATGCTACCCAAAATGTTGCTGCAAATGTTATAAATGCAGTGGTTAAATGCATTGCTAACCTGTAATGGCTTACATCAGGTCTATCAACCAATCCGCTTTTGACCATATACCATCCTAAAAAACCTTGAAAACCACCAAGTATCATTAATCCAATGGATTTTTTTATAGTTGGTTTTGTGAGTTGCTTGGTAATTAAAAAATATAAAAATGGAAAGAAAAAGACCAAACCAATAAAACGTCCAATGACACGATGGATCCATTCCCAGAAGTAAATATCTTTAAATTCTTCTATACTAAAATGTGTGTTTAGTTTTTGGTATTCTGGGTATTGTTTATAAAGATTAAAAGCTTCTTGCCACTCTACATCGTTCATTGGTGGTATTGTACCAGAAATTAGTTTGTAATTAGAAATTGATAATCCAGAGTGTGTTAAGCGTGTTATACCGCCAACAATAACCATTACAAATATTAGCACACAACCTGTTAGTAGCCAATAAATGACCTTTTTGTTGTCCTTTTTCATAACTTAATGTATTTATAAATTTTCTTACAATTCTTTTTTAAAGCATAAACTTTGGTCTATACCTTTATATTGACCGTAATTATCTGTGATTTTATAATTACAGCTTTTGTAAAGCTGGATAGCTTCAAGTTGTCTAATACCAGTTTCTAAAATACTATATTGATAATCTAATTGTTTTGCCCAAATCTCTAAAAGATTTAGTACAGCTTTTGCAACACCTTGTCCTCTTGCAGCTTTGGTAGTAAACATGCGTTTAATTTCAACTGTTGATTTATCAAAAGGTTTAAAAGCAGCACAACCTACAGGTTTGTTTTTAATGTAAGCAACAACAACATGATTGATTGTATCTAAACCATTGTATTGATTATAAAAATCATGGTCCTCACCATCTGTAATTTTTAAAAAATCATCTAATTGAATGATAAGACTTTTAAAGTCGGAGTTATCAGAATTGGTTTTAATTAATTCTAACATACATCACTTAATTAACGGTTAGACCTAATGCTTTTCCTTTTTCTAACATTAAATTGAAAGCAGCTTCATGATTGTTAGGAATGTCTCCTTCCAAAATAGCTTCTTTTATAGCTTCTTTAATAATTCCAATTTCTTTTGAAGGTTTTAAATTGAAGGTTTTCATAATTTCTTCACCTGAAACAGGAGGTTGAAAGTTACGTACGTGATCTTTTTCTTCTACTTCAATAATTTTTTCTCTAACAATTTTAAAGTTGTTATGGTATTTATTGAACTTTTTAGGGTTTTTGGTCGTAATGTCAGCTTCACAAAGTGTCATTAAATCATCAACATAATCTCCTGCATCAAATACTAAACGTCTTACAGCAGAATCTGTAACAATATCTTGAGCCAAAACAATAGGTCTAGAGCTCATAAATACCATTTTTTGGACAAATTTCATTTTGTCATTTAATGGCATTTTTAACCTTTTAAATAAATGGTATACCATTTTTGAACCTTCAAATTCGTGACCATGAAATGTCCAACCTACTTTTTTGCTAAACCGTTTGGTTGGTGCTTTTCCTATATCGTGTAATAATGCAGCCCAACGCAACCAAAGATTATCTGTATGTTTGGATATGTTGTCTACCACTTCTAAAGTGTGGTAAAAATTATCTTTGTGTTTTTGTCCTTCAACCTCATCAATACCTTTAAGGTTTGTTATTTCTGGTAAGAAATGTTTTAAAAGTCCTGTTTTTTCTAATAATAAAAACCCTTTGGAAGGTATTTTACTTTCAATTATTTTATTTAGTTCAACAACAATACGCTCTTTAGTAATAATCTTGATACGGTCGCTATTTCTTGTTATTGCATTTAAAGATTCTGCTTCAATTATAAAATCTAATTGTGTTGCAAATCTAATAGCACGCATCATACGTAAAGGATCGTCGCTGTATGTAATATCTGGATTTAAAGGTGTTTTAATTACCTTGTTGTCTAAATCTTCAATACCGTTAAATGGATCCAATAAATCACCAAAATTAGTTTCCGATAAGTTTAAGGCTAATGCGTTAATGGTAAAGTCTCTTCGGTTTTGATCGTCTTGTAACGTTCCGTTTTCGACAATTGGATTTCGACTATCTTCGTTATAAGATTCTTTTCTAGCTCCTACAAATTCAATTTCAATGTCATTATAACGTAACATTGCTGTTCCATAGGTTTTAAAAACTTGTACTTTAGGTTTGTTTGGTAATAATTGTGCTACAGCTCTTGCTAGCTCAATACCACTTCCAATTGCAACAATATCAATATCTTTTGCAGTGCCACGTTTAAGCAAAAAATCACGTACAAAACCACCAATAACATAGCTGTCTAAGTTTAGATTTTTAGAGGCTTGAGATATAATTTTAAATATAGGGTTTTGTAGTGCTGCTTTGTAATTCATTGGTGCTATTTACTCACGAATAATTTTAACTCCACCATTGTTAGATAACTTAATAATTGTTGATGGTTTTGCGTTTTTATTTTCGTTTTGCAAATTTACGACATAATCCACACCTTTTAAAATAGCTTCGCTTATTTCTTTAAACGAATTTGGTGTAGGTTGACCACTAATATTGGCAGAGGTAGATACAATTGGACGACCAAAATATTTGATTAGTTTTTCGCAAAATTTATGATCAACAATTCTAATAGCTAAAGTATTGTCTTTAGCTACTAAATTTTCTGCAATACCAGCAGGAGAATCATAGATTACTGTTGTAGGTTTGTCTGCAATATCTAAAATAGTATAAGCCATTTTCGGAACATTGTCTACATGTCTTTCAAGCATACTATAATTGTTAACCAAACAGATTAGTGCTTTATTGTCTTCACGTTGTTTTAAATTATATACTTTTCTAACAGCATTTGCATTTGTAGCGTCGCAACCAATTCCCCAAACAGTGTCAGTTGGGTAAAGTATTAAACCACCTTGTTTAAGGGTTTGGATTGCTTTTTCTATTTCTTCTTTCATTGGATTTAATTATGTTACAAAATTAAATTATTTTAATGGATATGCTTACTTTTATGCCTCGATATAGTATTTAATATGAATATAAAAAACATTTTAGTAGCAACCAATCATTTAGAAGCTATAGGTGGTACTGAAACTTTTACTTTTACATTGATTGAAGCTTTACTTAAAAAAGGTTTTAATGTAGAGTATTTTACCTTTAAAAAAGGTGAAACATCTAAGAGGATTGAAAACAATCTTGGTGTTAATTTTATGGATAAAGCTAATTATGACTTAATTTTAGCTAATCATAATACCTGTGTAAATTATTTAAGTAGAAGAGGGCTTTTAATACAAACATGTCATGGCATTTTTCCAAAATTAGAGCAGCCTAATAGGTACGCTGATGGCCATGTTGGTATTTCTGATGAGGTTGTTAGCTTTTTGAAAAACAAAGGATTTCTTGCTAAGTTAATTTTTAATGGTATTAATTGTCAGAGATTTGATGCAAAAAAAACAATAAATAAAAAATTGACTAATGTTTTAAGTTTAAGCCAATCAAGTTTAGCTAATGCTAAAATAGAAGCTGCATGTCAAAATTTAAACTTAAACTTTAGAAAGTTTAATAAATACATTAATCCAATATGGAATATTGAGAATGATATTAATGAAGCTGATTTGATTGTAGGTTTAGGAAGATCTGCTTATGATGCTATGGCTTGTGGTAGAACAGTTTTAGTTTATGATGAACGAGAGTATGCTAAAAGTTTTGCTGATGGCTATTTGAAACCTGAAATGGTAGATTTGTGTGTTAAAAATAATTGCTCAGGTAGATTTTTTAAAAAGCAATTTGAAATCGAAGATTTGGTTTTAGAATTTAAAAAATATAACGCTACAGATGGTCAAAAACTAAGGGAAATTGTGTTAAATAAGTTTAACATAGATAATCAAGTTGATGAGTATTTAAATTATGCTAATTCAATTAGTAAAAAGTCTAATGTTATAATCTTACAGGTTTTATATTTATTACAGGAGATAAAAATTAAAAGTAGGAAAATCAGACATTTTAGAAAGCAATTATTCAATTCTAAAAACTCATAAATTAAAAACTTTTTTCACCCAATTTTCTAATGTGTATTTGTAATATATATTTTTTGGTATCGCTTTGTAATTTGACTTAAAAAATGTTTTTTTGATATCAATTTTTTTATCAATGACAACAATATTATTAGAGTCATAAAAATCATAATTTTTACAATTAGAATTATTAGTTATGATTTTTTTTTGAATAGCCATTGCTTCAAAAAATCTGAAACTTAGGCCTGTTTGCTCGTCTCTAATTAAATCTATAATTGTCTCTCCTGACCTGTAAAAATTGATCAATTGCTCTTGTGATAAAGAATTCTGGGTAAACTCTATTACATCCCCATATTCTTCTTTTATGTAATTTAAGGCTTTGTTTTTTCCAACAATAATACATTTGAAACTTATTTTTTGTGCTTTTAAAAATTCTATGATGGGAATGAGTTTTAGTAGCCTTTCATCGAATGACCCTAAATAGACAACATCGAACGACGGTTTTATTTTAGATGTTATTTTTTCTAAATAATTGTAGTTTGAGATGTGATTAAAACCATAATGATTAATGTCGTTTTTGTCAAAAGAAAAAATGGAGTCAAACAATCCATCAAGAAGATGTTCAATTGGGTTTCTAGCTACACTATCGTATAAGTAAGCTATATATCTTTTAGTATGTTTTTTTATTTTTGCATGATGTTTTAAATCAATAACTTCAGGGTTTATAACAAGAATTTGGTCTTGAGGCCCTAATGTATTCAAGCATTCAATAATATAATCCTGTCGTTTTATCTTTTTTAAATTCTTTTTTAAAATTACTTTACTAAAGGAATTTATAACTTGGTCTTTTAAGTTTTTATGTTTGTAATTTCCTATTTTAATGTGTGTTGCTTCATGCCCTAAACTATTTAAAGTAGTAGCAATATGGTAATCATAATTCCAATGGTCAAAACTAATAACACAAATTTTTTGAGGCATAAAATAATTGTCGTTTTTGGGTAAAAATAAATAAAACCAAGAGATTGACTCACTTAAGTTTTAATATTTATTAGTTTTGTTTAACTAAATATTTATAATGAAAAATATTGTTGTTGGTTTTTTAATGTCTTATGACTACGAGAAATTAAAATTGTCTATTCCTCCAGTTTATGAACAAGCGGATAAAATATATCTAGCTTTAGACCATAAACAACGTACCTGGAAAGGTGAAACTTTTGATGTTGATCCTACTTTTTTTGAATGGCTTTCAAATTTTGATAAGCACAATAAAATTGAAATTTATAAAGACAATTTTTTTGTGCCTGAGCTAAATGCTATCCAAAACGATACCAGAGAACGTCATATGTTGTCATTAAAAATGGGTATTGGTAATTGGTTAGTGCAAGTGGATGCAGATGAGATTTTTATTGACTTCACTCAGTTTGTTAAAACCTTGCGTCAACATGATCATTTTTTAGATAACCCTAAGAAAAATCCAGTTCAAATAGCAGGTTTTTTAATTAATATTTATAAGTATTTAGAAGACGGAATGCTTTACGTGGATGAGCCTACAAAAGTAATGTTGGCGACCAATTACCCAAATTATAAATACGCCAGAAATAGTAAAGAGCGTGTAATATATACCAATAATGTATTGCTACATGAGTGTTTGTCTAGAGATGAGGCGTCTCTAAAATTTAAACTAGATAATTGGGGACACTCCCATGAGCTTAACGATCAGTTTTTTCCAAAATGGCAAAAAGCAAATAAAAATAATTACAAAGAGTTAAAAAATCTGTTTTATTTAGATCCAGAAATCTGGAAAAGCTTAGGGTATTTTCCAACACATGATTTAAATGAAATTAAAAATTTAGTAGAAAAAGACGAAACTTTGGCACCAACAAAGTCTTTTTTATTGAAGAAAAATTTTGGGCAATGGTTTAAATTTTTAAAGATTTTTAATAAAAGTAAAATCGAATTCGAATCTTATTTTTAGTATGAAGCATTTAAAAACAACCTTATTAATAGCTACTTATAATTGGCCAGAAGCATTAGATTTAGTTTTACAAAGCGCATTAAACCAAAGTCAGTTACCTGATGAAGTTATTATTGCAGATGATGGGTCAACTAATGATACTAAAGTTTTAATTGATAGTTTTAAGACAAAATTTGAAATTCCTTTGATTCATATTTGGCAAAAAGACGAAGGATTTAAAAAAGCCCATATTTTAAACAAAGCAATAGCAAAAGCATCAGGAGATTATATAATCCAGGTAGATGGAGATTGTATTATGCATTCGCATTTTATTAAGGATCATTTACAATTTGTTCAAGAAAACACTTATTTATTTGGATCTAGAGTAAATATCCAAAAAGATTATTTAGAAACTTTGTTTAAGACTAAACAAATCACTTTTTCAGCTTTTTCTAAAGGAATAAAAAAACGTACTCGTGCTTTACATATTCCAATGCTAAGTAAATTATATAAACCAAATGCTGAGTTTTCAAGTAAATTTAGAGGTTGTAATGCCTCTTATTTTAAAAAAGATTTTATCGCTGTTAATGGTTATAATGAAGATATAACTGGTTGGGGAAGAGAGGACTCTGAGTTAGTGTTAAGGATGCACAATAATGGTTTGCAAGCTAGACGTTTACGTTATAGAGGTATTGTGTTTCATATTTATCACAACGAAAAATCTAGAGATAGATTTGAAATTAATGATACTATCGAACAAAAAACTATTAACCAAAATATTAAATGGGCTAAAAACGGAGTAGATAAGTATTTAACTTAATCTATTTTACGATACATAGTCCATAATTGGATATAGCGTTTAAACACCGAAAATGCATGTACATAACAAATAATAAAACCTTCTTTACCATCTAAAAATCCAAACCTTAAAAAGTATTGGTGCATAAATCTGTACCATGGTCTAAATAAAAAATGATACAAATTTGGACGTACATTCTTTTTAAATAAAGCTTCTGCTTGTAATTTACTGTACTGCGTTAATTTTTGATTATAATTATCAAAATCTTTATACGTTTGGTGCTTAACGTGGTGTCTTAATTTACCAATGGTAGCAGTAGTTTGTATAGCTTCATGTACTAATTTACCATTATACTTACAATAATTTTTGTTAAATAAACGCACTGCAATATCTGTTTGAAAGCCACTATATTTAATGCGTTTTCCCATAAAATGGTAATCACGCTTTACGCGGAAAGCTTTAGCTGTTGGATTAGACCTCACAGTAGCGACAAGCTCTGTAGCTAAGGCTTCAGGCACTTCTTCATCCAAATCAAAAAAAGTCACCCAATCATGTTTTGCTAAGCTAATTGCATAATTTTTTTGTGAGGAAAAATCATCAAAAACACGCTTGACAAACGTGACTTTTGGATGTTTGGCTAAAGCTTCGGTATGGTCAGTACTAAAGGAGTCTACGATAATAATTTCATCTGCAAAAGACATACTATTAATATAGTGTTCTATATTATGTGCTTCGTTATATGTTATTGCTAGAGCAGTTATCATGCAAGAGAAAATCAGATTTTTGCCAAATATAACCATTAGGCTTTATATATTTGTGTGCAGAGTATTCAAATTAAAACAACGTGCCAAAATTACCCATTTTAATGTATCATAGTGTAACCTCTAAATCTCATGAGAGTAAAGGGTTGACTATTGACGTCAAAATTTTAGAAACACAATTATTGTGTCTAAAAGCAAACGGTTATACGACGTTGCATTTTAAAGATTTACAACAATTTAATTCTGCTAAGGATTTTCCAGAAAAAGCAGTAATAATCACATTTGATGATGTATATGTTAATCAATTAGAATTAGCCTATCCATTATTTGTAAAGCATAATTTAAAGGCTTGTTTTTATATACCTTTTAAATATGTAAATGGTGTTAATACTTGGGATGAAGGCGAAGAGCCTATCATGTCTGTGGAACAATTACAGAGTTTAGATAATACTGTAATAGAGTTAGGTTTACATAGTTTTGCACATCAACGTTATGACCAATTATCAATTGAAGCGATCCAAGCAGATTTTGATTTATGTAAAGCGTTTATAGTAAAAAACAACTTAGATATTAATAATACCTTAGCCTATCCTTACGGGAAGTATCCTAAAACAGGAGAGGAGCAGCATGCTTTTTTTAAATGTTTAAAGGATAATAATATTGCTTACGGTTTACGTATTGGTAACAGAGTTAATAAATTTCCGTTTAAAAACCATTACGAAATTCAGCGTTTAGATATTAAAGGAGATGATAGTATAAAAGTTTTTCAGCGAAAGCTTAAAAAAGGAAAAAATTGGTTTTAGTAATTACTTTTATATTATATTTTACCTATTCCCTTTTTGAAGTAACATTAACTTGACATACCTAGAAAATACACCATAAGCATTAACGCTAGCAACGGTTAATCCAGGAATACCATCCATAAATCCACGTCGTAATATATAACTACTAAAAAAGCGATAAAAGGGTTTAAATGCTAAATGAAAATAAGTGGCTTTTTTACCTTTTTTTAGCATTTGCTCTGCCTGAAACCATGCATAGCTATCTTTTTTACTGATATAGTGTAGTAATCCTTTATAGGTAAAATGAAGCACAGGATTTTTTAATTGACCAATGGTACCATCAATAATCAATTTTTCGTGTACCAAACCTTCAAATTTGCAATTGTTACGTTTTACTAATCGTGTTACATTATCACTATGGTGGTATAAAAAACGATTCATATAATAATGCGGAAAGTTTAACTTGTAGCCAGCATGTTTGTTACTTTTAATGGCTTCAAATATTTCCTGTTGTAAGGCATAAGGTATACGCTCGTCAGCATCTACAAACAAAATCCATTCGCCTTTTGCAAATTGTAAGGCGTGATTTTTTTGGTTAGAAAAATTGTCAAATGCACGCAAATAGACTTCGCAACCCATTTGTTTTGCTATTTGTACAGTATTATCAGTACTATTGGAGTCCACGACAATAACTTGAGAAGCAAAGTCCACAGATTGGATCGCTTGCGCAATGTAAGCTTCCTCGTTATAAGTTGGTATAATTACTGTAATAGCATCCATATAAAAACCAAAATTACTAAAATAATTTTATCTTTGTAGCTATAATGAAAATAGATACTTCAATAATAATTAGCACCTATAATTCTCCGGAATGGTTAGCAAAAGTACTGTATGGTTATAATAACCAAACGTACCGTAATTTTGAAATCGTAATCGCAGATGATGGTTCTAAACAAGAGACCATAGATTTAATTAAATCCATACAGGAAGAAGTCTTTTATCCTATTATCCACGTGTGGCATGAGGATAATGGATTCCAGAAATCTGAGATTTTAAATAAATCCATTACACAATGCACATCAGATTATATTATAATGTCTGATGGTGATTGTATACCACGTCAAGACTTTGTAGAAGTCCATGTGAAAGAGCGTGAGATAGGTTACTTTTTATCTGGTGGTTACTTTATGTTACCAATGGATATCTCTAAAGCTATTACTAAAGAAGATATTTATAAAGCCAATTGTTTTAATTTAAAATGGCTTAAAAAGAATGGCTTAAAAGCATCTTTTAAAAATAATAAACTGATAGCTAAAGGGTTAAAATCTAAAATTTTAAATGCTTTAACACCTACTAATGCTAGTTGGAATGGACACAATGCTTCTGGTTGGAAAAAAGATATTGTTGCAGTTAATGGTTTGGATGATCGTATGCAGTATGGTGGTCAAGATCGTGAGCTTGGTGAGCGTTTAATGAATTTAGGTATTAAAAGTAAGCAAATTAGGTACTCAGCTATTTGTGTGCATTTAGACCATAAACGTGGTTATAAAAATGAAGCTTCAATAGCTAAAAACAGAGCGATTAGAGACGTCACTAAAAATGAAAAGAAAGCTTGGACAGATTATGGAATTGTAAAAAAAGCTTAATTTTTAAAAGCTTTTAAATGAAAATCTAAAAACGGAACCAATTTTGTTAAAATCATTTCTGGCGTTAACATACGGTATAATTCGTGTGGATTTTCTTCTATCTTGCGTCTTTGTTCAACACTAAACTCATCAAATAAGTTTGGTTTTTCTTCAAGTAAATGTATAGATGTATGTAGTTTACCATCTTCAAAACTAGCCCAATGTTCTTTTAAAACATAAGGAGAAAAAATTGTAAAAGTCGGTTTGTCTAATGCTTTTGCAATGTGTACAACACCACCTTCATTACCAACAAGTAGCTCGCACTTATTCATTAAAGTAATAAAACCTCTAATACTATCTTCGTAAAGGTCAATAATGATATTGTCTTTATTTTGACATTGGTTATATATATTTAAGGCATCGTCCTTTTGATCAGGAGCGTAATTAAATAACACATTAATGTCATAGTTAGAGGTAATATAATCTATAACAGATACTATGTACTGATATGGCATAGATTTTTGAGGTGTACTTCCTAAAACACCTAGCATTATAGCAGGTTTATTGTATTTGTCTAAAGCATCATATTGTTTTTCAGATTCAGTTAAAACAATATGTGGTTGATAATCTATTTTGTCTTCTGGTAATTTAAAAAAGCTGTTAAACATATTAACTCTATCTTGAATAGCTTTACCACTAATGTGTGTTTTTTCTTCAAGTAAAGGTACAGTGTGAGTGTAAAATTTAAACCAAGGATTTTTGCCTCTTTTTTGAAATCCAATACGCATGTCTGCACCAGAAAAATAACAAATCAATCGACTTTGAAGCTTAGTGTAAGGATCAAAAATCACATCATAATTGGTTTTTTTTATACGTTTAATCAAACGTTTCATGACCATAAACTGTTTTAATTCTTTTTCGTTTACAGCTATAATATTGTCAATTGCTGGATGGTTGTTAATCACACCAGTTGTATAGTCATATACCAAATAATCTATTTGACTATCTGGATAAATGGTTTTCATATTCTGAGCAATTACTGATGCTATCAATACATCACCAATACGTTTATTTTGTATGACAAGAATTTTTTTCATGTATGCTGACCTCTTTCAGTCTAAAGTTTTAACGCGTATTTTCTTTTTTTTTCCGCTTTTGCGCAAAATATAATTTTATAGGCTTTTATTAAAATTTACTTTAATATATCTTTGAATAATATTAAAATAACCAATTATCATACACTGTCACCCAAAATATCAACATTTAAAGCCTCAGTTATTACAACTCATTTCAGCGTTTGAAACCTCTGGAGAGGCAGTAACTATTGGTCAACGTAATGTTATTAAAGCATTTGAGATTGAAGGATTAAAACTAAATGTCAAATCTTTTAAAGTGCCTAATGCCTTTAATAGTTTTGTGTATAAATATATACGTCCTAGTAAAGCAAAACGATCTTTTGAGTATGCAAATAAGCTAATTAACTGCTCGATATCTACACCTTTTCCTATAGCTTATATAGAAAACAGTACTGTATCAGGATTGAAAACTAGTTATTATATTAGTAAACATATTGATTATGACTTTGAGTTTAGAGAGTTAATACACAATCCAAGTTTTCCTGAACGTGAAATAATTTTACAACAGTTTGCTGATTTTACGTTTAAACTACATCAAAACAATATTAACTTTTTGGATCATTCACCTGGAAATACATTAATTACAAAAGGCAATGGTGGTTATCAGTTTTATTTAATAGATTTAAATAGAATGCGTTTTGAAACCATGACTTTTGATAAGCGAATGCATAATTTTAGACGTTTATGGTTATCCAAAACAATGATTAAAGTTTTAGCTGAAACTTATGCCAAGCTTTACAATAAATCTTATCAAGACACACATGATTTAATGTTGAAGTATAGCCGAGCATTTCAACTAAAAATTAATAGTAAAAAACTGAGACGTAGCGGTAGAAAAATGCAGTTTAAAAAATAATATATAAACTAAAAAAGCCTCTAAAATATTTTTTAGAGGCTTTTTTTATTTAATAATGTTGTGCTATCTAAACAGCTACATCATATTCTCTTAAAGCATCATTTAAAGATGTTTTCTTGTTTGTACTTTCTTTACGTTTACCAATTATTAATGCACAAGGTACTTGAAATTCTCCTGCAGCAAAGGTTTTAGTATAACTTCCAGGAATAACTACAGATCTTGCAGGTACGCGACCTTTCATTTCTACAGGCTCATCACCAGTTACATCAATAATTTTTGTGCTCATTGTTAAAACAACATTTGCGCCTAAAACAGCTTCTTTTTCTACGTGTACACCTTCAACAACTATACAACGTGATCCAATAAAAGCACCATCTTCAATAATAACAGGAGATGCTTGTAAAGGTTCTAATACACCACCAATACCAACACCACCAGATAAGTGTACATTTTTACCAATTTGTGCGCAACTACCAACAGTAGCCCAAGTGTCAACCATCGTTCCTTCATCTACGTATGCACCAATGTTAACGTAACTTGGCATTAAAATAGTTCCTGCAGATATATAAGCACCATGACGTGCAACTGCGTTTGGTACCACTCTAATTCCTTTTTCTTTATAACCCGTTTTTAGTGGGATTTTGTCGTGATATTCAAAAATACCAGCTTCTAATGTTTCCATTTTTTGAATTGGGAAGTATAAAACAACTGCTTTTTTTACCCATTCGTTAACTTGCCATCCATCATTTGTAGGTTCTGCTACACGTAGTTTTCCTAAATCTAAAAGGTTAACAACTTCTCTTATAGCTTCAATGGTTTTTGTTTCGGTTAAAAGCTCTCGGTTATCCCAAGCGCTTTCTATCGTTTTTTGTAATTCTGTCATGTCAATTTTTGTTTGACACAAATATAATTCGTAAAAATTAAAATATGGCACAATATTTAAGGTGTTAAGAGTAGAAAACTATAAATTTGTACAAAATTTAACATGGCTCGCATTTTAGCAATAGATTACGGAAAAGTAAGAACAGGTTTAGCAGTTACTGATGAGCTGCAAATTATTGCATCTGGTTTAACAACAGTTAATACCAAAGAGTTGTTGTCTTATTTAAAAGAATATTTAGGTAAAGAACAAGTAGAGCTTTTTTTAGTAGGAGAACCAAAACAAATGAATAATACACCTTCAGAAAGTGAAGCGTTAATTATTCCGTTTTTAGTTAAACTAGAAAAAGCCTTTCCAAACGTACCAATAAAACGTGTGGATGAACGATTTACCTCTAAAATGGCAACACAAACACTAATAGATAGTGGGTTAAAGAAAAAACAAAGACAAAATAAAGCGCTTTTAGATGAGGTTAGTGCAACCATAATTTTACAAAGCTACCTTTACAATCAATAATAATAGTATGATATTACCAATAGTCGCTTATGGCGATCCCGTTTTAAAAAGAAAAGCAAAAGATATTCCTGAGGACTATCCTAAATTAAAAGAACTAATAGCCAACATGTACGAGACTATGTATGGCTCATTTGGAGTAGGATTAGCAGCGCCTCAAATAGGATTATCAATACGTTTGTTTATTGTTGATGCAACCCCTTTTGCAGACGATGAAGATAATCTTGATGCAGATCAAATAAAGTTTTTAAAAAACTTTAAACATACATTTATTAATCCAGTGATTTTAGAAGAAACTGGTGATGAGTGGGTTTTTAACGAAGGTTGTTTAAGTATTCCTGATGTAAGAGAAGATGTGTTTAGAAAACCTAATATTAAAATCGAATATTATGATGAAGATTTTAATAAACAAACGATGGAATTAGATGGTTTAGCTGCAAGAGTTTTTCAGCATGAGTATGATCACATCGAAGGGATTTTGTTTACAGACCATTTATCTGCCTTAAAAAAGCGATTAATTAAGGGTAAATTAACCAACATTTCAAAAGGAAAAATTAATGTAGATTATCGTATGAAGTTTCCTTTAATGAAAAAGAAACGTTAAACGTTTGGAAAACCCAAACTAACATAAGATATTTGCCATCCTATTTTTTAACTCTGTTTTAACCAGAGCAAACTTAAAAACGGATAATAACAATAAAAACAATATATGGCTTTAGATAAAGTATTAGCAATAGCAGGTAAACCAGGATTATATAAATTAGTAACTCAAACTAGAGGTGGTTTTATTGCCGAATCTTTAATTGACAACAGACGTATGTCTGTAGGAATACAACAAAACGTTAGTATTTTAAGCGAAATAGCAATTTATACTCTATCAGAAGAAGTACCATTAAAAGACGTTTTTAATAAAATTAAAGACAAAGAAAATGGAGCTGAAACTAGTATTAGCCACAAAGAGTCTAAGGACAAGTTAGAAGAATATTTCTTTGATGTATTACCTGATTATGATGAAGATCGTGTTTATGCAAGTGACATCAAAAAAGTAATACAATGGTATAATATGTTACATAAAAATGACATGTTAAACTTTGAAGAAGCTGATAAAGCAGCAGCAACAGACGAAGAAGAATAGTATTTAGATACTTATTAATATTAAAAATCCAGCATACGCTGGATTTTTTTGTTTAGTTTTTTAAGCTCAAACAATCAACGTATTTTTACAAAAACCTTTTTTAAAATGAATTCTAGAGCAGATCAACTTAAAGCATTTGACCGTTTACTAACTATTATGGACGAGTTAAGAACACAATGTCCATGGGATAAAAAACAAACCATGGAAACCTTACGTCATTTAACTATTGAAGAAACTTATGAGCTAGGTGATGCTATTTTAGATAACGATTTGGAAGAGGTTAAAAAAGAAATAGGAGACTTAATGCTTCATATGGTGTTTTATGCCAAAATAGGTAGCGAGAAAAACGCTTTTGATATTGCAGACGTATGTAATAGTATTTGCGAAAAACTTATCCATAGGCATCCACACATTTATGGAGATGTAAAAGTAGAAAATGAAGAAGATGTAAAGCGTAATTGGGAAAATTTAAAATTAAAAGAAGGTAAAACAAGTGTGCTTGAAGGTGTACCTAATAGTTTACCAGCTTTAGTTAAAGCAAGTCGTATACAGGAAAAAGTAGCAGGAGTAGGTTTTGATTGGGAAAAACCAAAACAAGTTTGGGAAAAAGTAGAGGAGGAGCTTAATGAATTTAAAGTAGAGGTAGATAAAGGTGATGCTGATGCTATGGAAGACGAGTTTGGAGACGTTTTATTTTCTATGGTAAATTATGCTAGATTCCTAAATATTAATCCAGAAAATGCTTTAGAACGCACTAACAAAAAATTTAAAAAACGTTTTCAATATTTAGAAAAAAAAGCAAAAGGGTTAAACAAAGATTTAAAAGATATGACTTTGGGTGAAATGGATGTTTTTTGGGAGGAAGCCAAAAAGCAGTAATTAGAAAATCTATTAGAGGATTTTCAAATACGCCTACTTTTTTGGGAAGAAGCCAAAAAACAGTAATTAGAAATTTTTTGGAATGAAGATAATTTCTTTTAAATTATTATCCCTTTCCAAAGCTTTGTAAACACAGTGTTTTTTGAATAAAAATAAAAAAAAACGTTTTTTTTTATTTTTCGTAATCCAAAACTATAATTGCGACGTATATATAACAAATGACACAAGCTTTTTCAAAGTAATAGTTGATTAATAGCATACATCACTTATGATGTCATTACATATATTATTTCTTGTAAGCGAAGAGAAATAATTGGTTAGTTTAGTTAGGATCCAATAACCTACTTCTTTTAGAAGTAGGTTTTGGTTTTTTAGGACTTTTTGTAACATAGATTTAAACCATAAAAAAAGCCTGCAAGATTTATCTAGCAGGCTTTTTATTATTAGTGATTACTATTTAATATAGACTTTTTATCTTTTTAAGTTTAGTAGTCCATAAAACTAAGCTGTCTTTATGCTTTTTAATGTTTTTATGTACATCTTTAACTAAAGGATTGTCAGATTTTACGTTAGAGAAAAACTGAAGGTTATTTTCTAATTGATTAATTTCACCTTTAATTTCATCTACTTTTTTCTGAATGTAAAAACGCTCGTTATCAAGAGCTTTAGTGTCGTCTCCAGAAGTCAATTGGTCTAACTTATTTTCAAACTTTATTAATTCAGCTTCAGTTTTATTTAAATCTAAAGATTTAAATAATCCATCTAAAGCATCATTAAAATCACTTTCAATTTGACGTTTATTACGTGGTACTCGACCAATTGTTTTCCAACTATTGATTTGTTCTTTAATAGTTGCTAAATCTGTTTTCTGTTCTCCAGTTAAAGCTAAATTTTTAACTTCAGCTAATAGTGTTTGTTTTTCAGTATAAGCAACTTCTTCTTCAGCACTTGCAGCATTGCGTTGTTCTTTTATACGATCAAAGTAATGGTTACAAGCACTTTTAAATTGCTTCCAGATTTTATCACTATCCTTTCTTGGTACATGTCCAATACGCTTCCAATCCCCTTGGATTTTTTTCATTAATTGGGTTGTCGCTTGAAAATCTTCACTGTCTTTATTTTTTTCAGCTATTTTAATTAATGCTAGCTTTTTTTCAAGGTTATCATATTGATCCTTTTTTAAGCTTTTATAAAAATCGTTTTTCTTTCTATTAAAACCTCTAACTGCTTCTTTAAAGCTAGCCCAAGTAGCTTCGTTAACTTTAATTGGTACTTTTCCTGCTTTAAAAAATTCTTCTCTTAAAGCTTCAATTTCTTTAATTTTATTTTGCCATCCACCATGATTAGTGATGTTTTCGTTAGCTTTTTCTTCAATTAAAGTAATTATAGCCTGTTTGTTAATTAAATTTTGCTCATATACCTTATCAAGATTTTTAAAATAGTCTTGACGTTTAGCATTTATTTTTTTGGTCGCTTCTTTAAAGCGATCCCAAATTGGTTCTCTATGTTCTCTGGCAACAGGACCTAATTCTTCCTTCCAAATTTTGTGTAAATTTTGAAGTTCTCTAAAGGCTCTGTTAGTATTTTCGTCATTAGCTAACGCTTCAGCTTGCTCAATAATTTTAGTTTTTAATTCTAAATTATGTGCAAAATCTTTATCACGTAAATCTCTGTCTAAATGAAGTAAATCATAAAAACGTTCAACATTAAAATGGTAGCTATTCCAAGCATTGTTATATTTGTCACGAGGTATTGGACCAGCAACCTTCCACTGTTCTTGTAGCTCTTTAAATTTTTTGTATTTAGTATTCATTGAGTCTTCTGCATCTTCTGTTAATGCTTTGATAGCCTCAATAATCTCTAATCTATTAGTCAGATTTTGTTTGTGGTTTTGCTCGATATTTTTGTAATGCGCATTCAAACGTTGTCTGAAGTCTTTGTAGCTATCTTTAAAGCTACGTTGTAATGGAGAGTTGTATCTAAAATCAATCTCGTTACCACCATTACTTAAAAACTCTTCCTTTTTTTCGTCTAACAGTTGACTGAATTGCTTGTCAAATTCTGTTTTGATAGCATCCACATGTTTTTTTATAGCTTGAACTTTTTCGTTTTTAACTAAACGTTCAATTTCTATAACCAATTGTTCAAGGTTAAGTGACTCGTAATCCTTGTCTTCAATGTTATGACGCTCGCTGTTTCCTTCATCTTCTGCATCCTCAGCATTAGAATCGTCAATTTCATTTAACACTTCATCGTTTTCTTCTGTTACAGAAGTCGTTTCTTGAGGTGTCTCAGGTTGTACGTTTTCAATATTTTCTTCCGTTCCATCTGCGTTTTGCAGGTTATCTAGCTCTGACATTTTATAAATGTTTTAATTTGTTTTTATGTATTTCAGCTTTTAAAGATAATAACTACTTCAAAAACTACCAATATTTTAAGGGTTTACTCTTGGTTTTAAATTATTTATTCCAGATTTTCCATGATTTTTCGGCTTGAAAAACCAACATATCATAACCATTAATGGTTGTTGCGCCTTTATTTTTACCGTTTTTAAGAAACACAGTTTCTGATGGATTATATATTAAATCAAACAAAATGTGTTTAGAAGAAATCCCGTTATACGGAATTTTAGGCGCTTCATTCACATCCGGAAATGTCCCAACAGGTGAACAATTAATAATTAGTTTATGTTTTTTGATATCTTCTTCGGTTAGCGTATCATACGTGAAAGCTGCTTTTTTTGAAGCTTTACGTGATACAAAACGATACTCTATATTTAATTGATTTAATACAAATGCAATAGCTTTACTGGCACCTCCAGTACCAAGTATTAATGCTTGCTTGTGACGTTTTTTTAAATGAGGTTTTATTGTTTTTTTAAATCCGTAAATATCTGTATTATAGCCTTTAAGTTGCCCTTTTTTTGTGAGTTTTACAGTGTTAACAGCACCTATTTTTTTTGCTTTTTTATCTAGTTTATCTAAAAAAGGTATTATAGTTTCTTTATAAGGAATAGTGACATTTAAACCTGATAAGTTATCTGTTTTTAGAATATTAGTCTTAAAGGCTTCAATGTCCTGAATGTCAAAATTTTGGTAAGTTGCATCAGTAATTGCTTCGTCTTTAAATTTTATTGTAAAATAATTTTGCGAGAAAGAGTAGGAGATATCCTTACCAATTAATCCGTATTTACGCATGTGATTGAGATGTTTTATTTCCATAAATTTCTAATGCTAATACTATTGCTATTCCCATTATGGTATAAAAAATAGCAAGGTAGGTTTGTGTATTAAGCTCTGGTAAATAGCGATGATAATTTTCTACTATTTTATGACCTTTAGAGTCTAAAATAAAAGTATTGTTTGTTGATATTTTATATATAGTTTGTTTGAAAGGCCAAACGACACCTAATGATCCTATTATAAACCCAATGATTGAAGCTAATGTTACACTTTTATAATGCTTTAAAATATAATTTAAAACATGAGAAAATGTAACTAGACCTACAACAGAGCCTAATGTAAATACAGACAAAACTTTTAGCATTCTGATGCGCTCTATATTAGCAGTAAAACTAAAATCTCCAACCAAAATATCTGAAACGGTATCATATAAAGCATTGACCGAGTCTACTAACAGTAAAACATAATTGCCTAATAGTATTAAAATAAATGAACCCGAAAAACCAGGCAATGTCATACCCGAAACACTAATTATACCACAGAAAAACACAAATAATAGATTATCGTTTTGTGTTGCAGGATCTAAAAAACTAATACTAACACCAATTGCTGTGCCTATGATTAGTGCAATGTAAGTTGTGGTTTTCCAGTCTTTAAAATCTTTACTTATATAATAAATAGATCCTATAATCATACCAAAAAAGACACTCCAAACATAAAGGTGGTAATGTGTTATTAAGTAGTCTAATAGTTTTGAAATACTAAAATAGCTAATAATCATCCCAAGAAAAAGCAAGCTTAAGAAACGACCATTTATATATTGGTAAAATAATTTAAACTCTCCTTTAAACAAAAGTTTTAAAGCAGTTCCGTTTACTTTTTGTAAGGATTGGATAAACTCTTCATAAAAACCAGCGACAAAAGCAACGACACCTCCAGATACACCAGGGACTTTATTAGCTGCTCCCATACCTATCCCTTTTAAAACAAGGAATAATTTATCTTTAAAGGTTGTTAAATTTTCCATTTATTTAGCTTTGTTCCCTACTTTTTCAAGAATAAAAATAGTTAAAAATCCAGCAATCATTAATCCTATTGCTAGAGTTGTTTGTGGTTGTGCCAAGTAATTGTTTATTTCGCTGTAATTTAATGGGTAAACACTTTGTTCTAAAACGGTTTTATAGGTTTCAAAATCGTTAGTTGTTTTTTGATAAAACGATAGTGTTCCAAAGTCCGTAACAGTATTAAAAGGGACGACTTTACCTGTCTCTTCAACCATTACTGAAACTGTTTTTTTCCAAGGCCAAACTTTGTTTAATGAGCCTAAAATAAAACCTGTTAATATAGCTAAAGTCGTGTTATGATAATTTTTAAATAACCATTTTAAAACGTGACTGAAACTTAAAAGTCCAATAACTGCACCTGTACCAAATAAAGCTATTTTTTTTATATCAAAATCATGAAAGGCATCACTTAAAGTTTTATAAGCACCTAGTATTACTAATATAAAACTACCTGAAATACCTGGTAGAATCATTGCGCAAATGGCAATTGCACCAGCAATTAATAAAAAGTATGAGCTACTATTACTAGCTAAGGATGGTAAGCTAGTCAAATAAAAAGCAGTTACAGCACCAATTATTACAGCTACTATTGTTACAACTGACCATTTGGTTATTTGTTTTCCTATAAATAAGATACTGGCAATAATTAATCCAAAAAAGAATGACCAAATTAAGACTGGATGGTGTTCTAGTAAATATTTAGCCAAACGCATGAATGATACAAAGCTAATTACTATTCCCGTTAATAAAGCCAGTAGGAAATTGCCATTTAGTTGTTTCCAAAATGCAGAAACCCCTTCAGACTTGAGGGTTTTAAATAATGAGAGATTTACACCACTAATTGTAGCAATTAACTCTTCATATATACCTGAAATAAAAGCAATTGTTCCTCCAGAAACACCAGGAACTGCATCAGCAGCTCCCATTGCCATACCTTTTAAACTTATTAAAAGATAATCTTTTAACCGTCTTTGCATAATTTGATTTTTGTTACTAACCAAAGGTATGTAAAAATCGTTTTAATTTGGATTATTGTAGTTTATTTAATGCTTTTTTAAAGGTTAAAGACTTATAAATTGTAGGGAATAGCTCTTCTATAATTATTGCGTTTTCAGGGTTTATTGTCCATGCATTTTTAAGATGATAACTTCCTTTTTCTGTTTCTAGAATACTATAATATATACCAGCTAATCTAAATTCTATTTCAGATTCTTCAGGATAAAACTCGGCTGCCTGTATCAAGTTTAGACTTGCAGCTTCATTTTCACCTAATTGTAATAGAATATCGGTTCTTTGTAACCAAGAATTTAACTCGTAGTTACCTAACTCTAAAGCACGTTTGTAGCCTCTTTCAGCTTCTTCAAGATAATTTAATCTATGGTTTATTTGAGCAAAAAGCTTCCAGTACACAACGTTTTCACTATCTATATTAATAGCTTTATTAATATAATATAAAGCTTTTTGATAGTTTTTTTGTTTGTTGTAAAACTTGGTAATAGCAATCCATCCTTTGTCTAATAATGGATCTTCTTTAACTGTTTTATAGTAGTATTGTTTTGCTAAATCATCTTGTCCTAGTTTTTCATGACAACATCCTAAGCGTAATAAAGCAAAAGATGTTGGGTCGTCTAATTCTAGAGTTAAAGCATAATTTTCAATAGCTTCATTATAACGTTTTAATTTTTCTAGTACTTTCCCTTTTTCAAGGTACGCACCAACAAAACGGTCATCCGATATTATTGCAAAATCAAAAGCGTTTAATGATTTTGTATATTCTTTAATTGCATAGTATTGCTTTCCTAATTGATGCCAACCAACCTCTGAATATGGGTTATTATCTAAATATTCGTTTAAAAACTTTATGGCTTCATTGTTTTCATTTAAAAAATCAAAACAATACATTACATTGTGTAAAGAAGAATAATCTTCAGAGTCTTCTGATAAACAACGCATAAAACTATGTTTAGCTTCTTGAAATTTATCTAGAAATAAATATTCCATTCCGATTAAAGAATGAAGTTCTGAGGTTTCTTCAGCTAAATCTAAAGCTGTTTTTAAAACCTTAATAGCAGCTTCATGCTTATCTTCTTTGGATAATATATTTGCTTTTTGAATGTATATTTCTTCATTTGAAGGTTCTAAAATATACAAAGCATCTAAAAGCTGATTTGCTTCTTTTAGCTTATTTTCGAAAACATAAATTTCAACTTGAAATAATTTTAGGTTTGTAGATGTTGGGTGTTGATCTAAACCTAATTTTATAGCTTTTTTTGCTAAGGATACTTTACCTTGATTAAGGTAATGGTGTATTATATTTTCAAATTCGCTTGAATCAAAAAACAACACATTGTTTGTTTTTAACATCGATTCAAATTTTTTAAGCGAAACTTTATGTGGTTCTTCTTGACTAAACTCCATAGGCATTGTTTAGGTATTTCTAGTGTAATAAATGTACTGTTCTATTACTTTGTATACGCTAAAAAACTTTTTTGTTTTTAACAAAGTAATCAACAATTGTAGGTTTAAATGTGTTTTTGGGTGATTTGTAGTGACTTAACTTTTATTTTGGTCACTTATTTTATTTAAGAGGTCAATTATGATGCCACAACCTTTAATTAGCTCTTCATTACTTATAGTTAATGGAGGAGTTATCCTTAATGCTTTAGGCTCAAAAAGTAACCAAAAGAGTATTAAACCTTGGTTTTGAGCTTCTAAGATGACTTGATTGGTGATGTCTTCAGATGTTGTTAGTGCAGCTAACATGAGACCACGACCTCTAATTTTAGTGATTAAAGGGTGTTTGAGATGTTTTTTTATTAATTTTTCTTTGTTTAGTACTTCTGACATTAAGTCACTATTTACAACTTGTTTTAATGTTGCTAAAGCAGAAGCAGCTATTAATGGATTACCACCAAATGTAGTAATGTGACCTAATTTTGGACTGTTTTGTAATGTGTCCATGTGTGTCTTAGAGGCAGTAAATGCTCCAATTGGAAGACCTCCACCAAGACCTTTACCTGTGACAACAATGTCAGGTATTACATTGTAATTTTGAAAACCAAAGAGCTTACCTGTACGTCCTATACCTGGTTGTATTTCATCTAGTATTAAAAGCGCTCCAACCTCATGGCATCTAGTTTTGAGTTTGGCTAAATAATCATTTGTAGGTTCTATAAATCCAGCTCCTCCTTGAATAGTTTCAACAATTACAGCAGCTGTTTTTTGTGTAATGTGTTTAAAGTGAGGTTCGTAATTAAAGGTGATATGACTAATGTCTGGTAATAAAGGTCTAAAAGGCGCTTTACGCTCTTCAAAATCCATTAGACTTAAGGATCCCATTGTGTTACCATGATAGGCATTGTGTGCAGCAATAATCTGACTACGACCTGTGACACGACGTGCTAATTTAATAGCGCCTTCAATAGCCTCAGTCCCAGAATTAACTAAATATGTGGCTTCCAAAGGATCTGGTAAATGTTTAGCCATGAATTGGCAAAGTTGTACAGCAGGTTGTTGTGCGTACTCGCCATAAACCATAACATGTAAATATTTATCGGCTTGGTTTTTTATGGCTTCAATTACTTTTGGATGACTATGACCTAACGTACAAGCAGAGACACCAGCAACAAAATCTAGATAAGCTTTTTTGTTAGTATCGTAAATATAGCTTCCTTTAGCATGAGAAATTTCTAGCGCCAAAGGATAAGGTGATGTTTGAGCTTGGTATTTTAAAAATTCTGATTTCAAATGGTGTTATTATTCTTTTTTAGGCGCTATTAAAGGCTTTAAAAATTTCTTGGGTATTGTTCTAGAGGCTTTTGGAGCCTGATCTTTTTTGTTTAATTTTTTATTTTCCGCTTCTTGATCTGCTTTATTTACACGATCAAGTAATGCGTCTCCAAAAAACTCTTCATCAGCTTTATAAGGTTCTAAACCTTTTATGGTTGGTAAATTAAGAAGTGGATCGTCTTTAAACAAATCTTCAACTGATTTTGGTCTTTCGTCATCACGCCAATCAAAGCCTCTTAGTTTTCTTGCGTTTTTGGGTAAATCTTCTTCTGTATATAATTTACCTTCAAATTGTGTGATTTTTCTTAATTCTATAACTTCTTTAGCTTCAAATAAAATAAGAATATCAGCAGATTTAGATTTTTCAATACCAATTAATTCCTTATCATCATTTCGACTATAGTTGATGGATTCTGCATTTTTTAAAATATCGACTTGTTTGATATCATTATTATCGTCAAAAAGTCCAATTAATACTTTTCCTGAAATTTGGTTGTAGGCATCTTCACTAATCGTGTCTTTACTAATTAAAAAGGCATTATTAAATACAATTAGCGAATCTAATTTCTCGGTTTTAGGATTAGATTTTAAATGAATGGTATCACCAGTCATTTGATTGTCAAGATTCCAAAGAATAGGTCTTCTGGCAACTGAAAAGGCATCACCTTTACTTAATCGTTTTAAATTAATTAATTGTGTTAATCCTGTCTTGTGATCTGCATGTATTGAATCTGCTTTAGCACTAATATCTGATTTGTAAACTTTACCATTGTAGTAGCCTCTAGTAATACGATGTTCTGGTTTTCCTGTAACCATAAGTGTATCTGCGTGCATATAAATGCTATCCGTTTCTTGAGTTGTAATGGCTAAAGCACGTTTAGTAATATACACAGAGTCTTTTGCACGATAGACTTCTGCATAATGTCCCTTGATAATACTACTGTTTATTGTGTCTGTAACTACAATGTTATTTGTTGCAGATGCGAAGTTTTTATTTCTGTCAAAGTATAAGCTATCACCTTCAATAACTCGATTATCATAATCTATTCTTGATTTTCTTACAAAATATCCAGTGTCATTAGTGGTATTATAAAAGCCACGTTCGCTATATATTTTACTGCTATCTCCAACAATTGTTGACGGTCCATACATGTATGCATGACCATTATCAGAGAAGTAGTCTAACGTTTTTGTGTTTAATTCATATTCAGGATTTACTAATCTTACGCTATCTACAAAACGATATTTTTTTTGGTTCATATAGTAACGACCAATACGACTTGTGATTGTTCCTGAAGAGTCTCTGACTACTTTTCCTCCAGTTCTGTAGTATGATTCTTGATTTGCTCTATTAAAATATAAAGTATCTGTAGTTATTGTAGATTGAGGATCCGTTAAAACGACGTCTCCACTAGCAAAAGCTAATTGTGTTTTACCCGAATATTCAACATATTTAGAGGTCAAATTAATAGTGTCACCTTGCTTCATGTTTACATTCCCATAAGCTTCGACAAAATCTTCTTTACCATAAAAGATAGCTTTATCGCAAAACATATCAATACCATCATGGTAGATGTGTACTTGTCCTTGGTCACTTCGTGTTAATATGCTAGCTCCAGGATGGTTAACTTCGTCAATATCACCAAAAGCTCCTGAGTCTTTAATTAATATGTGTTTTTCTTGCGCTATTCCTAACTGTGAGAATAACATAGCAATTAAAATAATGGTTGAGTATGTATTAAATTTCAAGATATACGTGTTTATCACAAAAATAACGATTTAATAGACTTACTATTATGTATTAATATTTATTTAAGATGAAAAAACCTGCTATTATATTGAATAGCAGGTTTGTATTTTGATATTAGTTATGTAATTATCTAAAAATAGTTTGTTTTCTGTCAGGTCCAACAGATACTATTGTAATAGGAATTTCTAATTCTTTTTCTAAGAAGTTAATGTAGTCATTAAGTTCTGATGGTAATGTTGAAGCTTCAGACATTTCTGTTAAATCTTCAGACCAACCTTTAAAATCAGAATAAATAGGTTCTACATTTTCAGGTTCGATATTATATGGTAAATGAGTGATTGTTTCTCCTTTATACTTGTAACCAGTAGCAACTTTTAATGTTTTAAAACCAGATAAAACATCTGCTTTCATCATCATTAATTGAGTCACACCATTAACTTGACAAGCATATTTAAGGGCTACTAAATCTAACCAACCACAACGTCTTGGACGTCCTGTTGTTGCTCCAAACTCATGACCAACTTTAGCCATAGTTTCTCCATCAACATCAAATAATTCTGTTGGAAAAGGTCCAGATCCTACACGTGTTGTATATGCTTTAAAAATACCAAAAACTTCACCGATTTTGTTTGGTGCAACTCCTAAACCAGTACAAGCTCCTGCTGCTGTTGTGTTACTAGACGTTACAAATGGATAGGTTCCAAAATCAATATCTAATAAAGATCCCTGTGCACCTTCTGCTAAGATTGATTGTCCAGATTTTTGAGCTTGGTAAATGTATTCTTCAGAGTCAATAAACTTTAAAGATTTTAAAACTTTGACAGCTTCAAAAAATTCAGTTTCTAATTCTTTTAAATTGTACTGTATATCTACATTATAAAAGTCAATCATAGACTCATGCTTATCTGCTAATGAACGATATTTATCTTTCCATGTGTCTAACTCTAAATCTCCTACACGTAAACCGTTACGACCAGTTTTGTCCATGTAAGTTGGTCCAATACCTTTTAAAGTAGATCCAATTTTTGCTTTACCTTTAGCAGTCTCACTTGCAGCATCTAATAAACGATGCGTTGGCAAAATAATATGAGCTTTGCGCGAAATAAGAAGTGATTTTCTATAATCTACATCTTGCTCTTCAAGTTTATCTAATTCTTTTTTAAAAATTACAGGATCAATAACCACTCCGTTACCAACAAGATTTGTTGCTTCGTCATGAAAAATTCCTGAAGGAATAGTATGTAGCACATGTTTTTTACCGTTAAAAACCAATGTGTGTCCTGCATTTGGACCACCCTGAAAACGTGCTATAATATTGTATTTAGAGGTTAATACATCGACAATTTTTCCTTTGCCTTCATCTCCCCATTGTAAACCAAGTAGTAAATCTACTGCCATTTTTAGTTAGTTGTGTTGTTATTATTTTTTTTTCGGTTACCGTAAAAGTATAATGAATGCTTCGATATTTCGATATCAAAAACTTCTTCGATTGTTTTTTTTATTGCCTGAATTCTTGGGTCACAAAACTCAATAACTTCTCCTGTATCTTGCAATATGACATGGTCATGTTGCTTGTCAAAATAAGATTTTTCGTAATGTGCTTGATTTTTGCCAAATTGATGTTTTCTTACCAATCCGCAATCTAATAGTAATTCAATGGTATTGTATAACGTAGCACGACTAACACGATACTTTTTTTTCTTCATATTATCATATAAAGATTCTATATCAAAATGCTCTGAATTTGAATAGATTTCTTGAAGTATAGCGTAGCGTTCTGGTGTTTTTCTATGACCATTGTCTTCTAAAAAAGAGGTGAAGACGTTTTTTACTATCTCTTGATTTTTTATATCTGTTTTTCCACTCATAAATACCACGCAAATTTACATCTTTTTTTGAGGTTAAACTCATAAAAATGGTAATTTGACTAACGTGTTATTAGACACTTATTAACAACTTAGCTTTAAATCCTGCTAACTTTATCAATTCCGTTAATTTTTTTAAGATTATCTATTAACTTTTTAAGCATGGTTTTATTGCGAACAATAACGTTAATTTTACCTTTAAATACACCATCATCACTTTGAAAACTTAAGCTATTCATGTTAACATGCATGTTTGAAGAGATAACTTTAGTGATGTCATTAACCAGTCCTAAATTGTCAATTCCAGATAATCTAATTTGTGCAGCAAATTCTTGTTGAGATGAGTCTATCCATTTGGCTTGCATAATACGATATGCGTAATTGGATTGCAAACTTAAAGCATTTGGACAGTTTTTTTTATGAACTTTAATTCCGTCATTGATAGTTATAAATCCAAAAACAGAATCTCCAGGTATTGGATTACAACAATTTGCTAATTTATAATCTAATCTTTCTTCTTCTTTACCAAAGACTAATAAATCATACTTGTTAGTGATTTCGTCTTTATTAATATCATCAGGATTGGTACCCGGTTTTCGGTTCATTTTACTTTTTAGGAAACTTACTAATGCATTACTTCTTGAAGCTGCATATTCTTTTAACATGGTATTATCAATGTTTCCTGTACCGACACGATAGAATAAATCTAAGCTTGTTTTTAAATTAAAATGGCTGACCATTTCATTTACTGCTTTTTCGTTTAAAGTAATTTTTAGTTGCTTTAATTTTCGTCTTAAAATTTCTTTACCATCTGCAGCAATTGCTTTAGTTTCTTCTTTTAACAACGATTTTATTTTACCTCTTGCTCTTGCTGTGGTTGCATAATCTAACCAGTTTGGATTTGGTTTTGCACTCTCTGAAGTTATGATTTCAACCTGATCTCCGCTTTTTAAAGTATGACTTAACGGAACCAATTTTCCGTTTACTTTTGCTCCTCTAGTTTTACGTCCAACTTCTGTATGTATATTAAAAGCAAAGTCTAAAGGAGTAGCTCCTTTTGGTAAAGATTTTAACTCTCCTTTAGGTGTGAAAACAAAAATTTCTTTTGAATATAAATTCAGTTTAAACTGCTCTACAAAATCTACTGCATTTGTGGATGCATTTTCTAAAGCTTCTTGTAGACGATTAATCCAAATGTCTAAATTATCTTCTTTATCATCTGCATTTTTATATTTATAGTGTGCAGCGTAGCCTTTTTCGGCAATTTCATTCATGCGCTCACTACGCACTTGTACTTCTACCCATCGTCCTTTTGGACCCATTACAGTAATGTGTAAGGCTTCATAACCTGTAGATTTAGGTGATGATATCCAGTCGCGTAATCTGGTTGGATTTGGTCTGAAGTGATCGGTTACTATAGAGTATATTTTCCAGGCTAGAAACTTTTCGTTGTTTCGGTCACTTTTGTAAATAATTCTTACAGCAAACTTGTCGTAAACTTCATCAAAAGTCACACCTTGTTTGGCCATTTTTCGTTTTATCGAAAAAATAGATTTTGGTCTTCCTTTGATACTGTAATTTAAACCTTCTTTATCTAAAGAGGTTTTGATAACTTCATTAAATTCGTTTATATACGCATCTTGCTGCTCTTTACTTTCTTTTATTTTATTAAGAATGTCGTTGTAAGTGTCAGGTTCTGTATATTTTAGACCAAGGTCTTCAAGTTCGGTTTTAATATTGTATAACCCAATTCTGTGTGCTAAAGGTGCATAAATGTATAAGGTTTCTGAAGCAATTTTTTCCTGTTTATCAGGACGCATGCTGTCCATAGTTTGCATATTATGCAAACGGTCTGCTATTTTTATAATAATAACTCTAACGTCATCATTTAAAGTTAATAGCATTTTTCTGAAGTTTTCAGCTTGTAAAGACACATCCATGTCTTTTTCTTTGCTTAAAGATGAAATTTTTGTTAATCCGTCTACAATTTTGGCAACGGTTGTACCAAACAAATTTTCAATATCTTTAATTGAATAGTCCTCATTATCTTCTACCACATCATGAAGCAATGCAGCTGCAATTGAAGTTGCATCTAATCCGATTTGTTCTGCTACAATTTTAGCCACAGCAATAGGGTGAAAAATATAGGCTTCTCCACTTTTTCTGCGTTGATGGCTATGTGCTTCAACAGCAACATCAAACGCTTTTCTAATTAGTTTTTTGTCATCGTCAGACAAGGTGCGATAACTTACTTTTAGTAAATGTTTATATGCTTTTGCTATTTCAGCATTTTCTTTTTCAATATCAATTTCTATCATATAAGGCTCTCCTTCATTTATATTAGATTGCGTACTAAAAATACTATAAAATTATGAATGAACAACACTCAAAATGCTAATTTTGATTAAAACTGAATAAGGTGCTTTTTTTGTCGGATAAAGAGGTGAATAAAAACTATTATTCTTTATAAACAGCCATTTTTAAACCCATTCCGTAGTTATTTAAACCAGCGTTTAAAAGGTTTGAATTATTGATGTTTTGTTTATCAAATAAAACCCATTGTCCATTGTTATGAAACACACGTTTTACAAAGGTGTTTTTTTGATTAATTTGATCTGTAAAAGGTAATAAAGGTCTAAATGTTATGGATACTTTTACAATGCCACGTCTAGTTTTGATTTCTTTGTATTTTTTATTGGGTAATAATTTTCCGTTTTTATCTGTAAAACCTAATACTTGAACAGAAACATAAATTCCCTCTTTAGGTATAAAAATATCAAAACCAGAAACGTCAAATTCAAATACAGGTTTAGTATTTTCGGTTGCTATAAAAACAGCTTTTTCATAAGTTAAAACATCACCAGGTAAACCATTGTTGTTGTCGTAAAACTGAACTCTAAATAATGTTGAAAACGGTCGTTTTGCTTGTTTGCTTTTGCTTCTTTTTTTCCAATCTTTAGCTTCTGTTTTAATAGGAATTAAAACTTTAGTTAAGTGCTTAGGTTTTGCATCTGTATTAGGAAAAAAGACAGCAATTTCACTTTCTATAGTAGGTAGCCAACATTTATAATAATCATTATGATCTGTTGGTTTTAAAGTCACCTCTTTAAATTTTCCTGTAGGTTTTGCTGTAACAATTACTTCGTCTAAAACGTTAGATTGAGGCGTTAAATATAACGTGTCTTTTAATGTTGAAGCTGCTAATTTGGTGTCTTTATATCCTAAAGCAGAAATGTAAAGCGAATCAATATCTGAGTATAATTTTTTAGTAAAATAGAATGAACCATCCTCTGCAGCAAACAATCCGTTACCATTACCAAAAGATATGGTTGCAAACGAGACGCCTTTTTTAGAAACACTGTCTAAAATAGTGGTTTGACTATAGCTGTTTGTATAGTAAACTACGAAAAGTAATGTGATTAGGTGTTTTAATTTCATACTACTAATATAGCAAAATTAATACCAACGCTTTTTCTTCTTTTTAGAGGCTTCACTTTTACGACCTTTTTTATGTTTACTTCCTGTTTTTTTAGATTTATGTACAATTGGTTTTGCTTTTGGATCTAATGGATAAGGATGATCATCCATAACATCTAATTGTAAATGTATTAGTTTTTGAATGTCTAAAACGTAGCTTTTCTCGTCAGCACTACAAAGCGAATAAGCCATACCAGATTGCCCAGCACGAGCAGTACGACCAATTCTGTGTACATAAGTCTCTGGTACATTTGGTAGATCAAAGTTTACAACAGCATCTAAATTATCGATGTCAATTCCACGAGCTGCTACATCTGTAGCGACTAAAATATTGACTTCTTTTTTCTTAAATTTATTTAAAGCTTCTTGTCTAGCAGTTTGGCTTTTATCACCATGAATACTATTTGCTTTATAACCGTTTTTTAATAATGTTTTTTCAAGTTTGTCTACACCATATTTTGTGCGTCTAAAAATAATAATATGACCCTTTATGGTATTACGAAGTAGGTGTAAACATAATTCGATTTTATCCTTTTTAGGAACAAAATATAATAACTGATTTACATTTTTTGAAGTCGAACTATTCTGTGCAACCTCAATACGTTTAGGTTGGTTTAAAATGGAGCTTGCTAATTGCTCTACTTTATAAGGTATTGTTGCCGAAAATAATAAGGTTTGTTTAGTGCTTGGACATAAACGTTCTATTTTTTTGACATCATCTATAA
This sequence comes from Olleya sp. ITB9, assembly GCF_001315805.1. NCBI lineage: Bacteria > Pseudomonadati > Bacteroidota > Flavobacteriia > Flavobacteriales > Flavobacteriaceae > Olleya > Olleya sp. ITB9. Next base: position 51,100 of record NZ_BCBW01000057.1, on the reverse strand, counting down.
AACCCATGTCTAACATTAAGTCAGCTTCATCAAGAACAAGGGTTTCTATATAATCTAGATTAATTTGATCTTGTTTATGTAAATCTAATAAACGACCAGGAGTTGCTATTAATATATCAACACCATTTTTAAGTTTTTCAATCTGAGGCTCGATGGATGCTCCACCAAAAATAACAGTGCTAGTTAAATTGGTATGAGTTGCATAGCTGGTAAAATTTTCGGCAATTTGTATCGCTAATTCTCTAGTAGGACTAACTACTAAAGCTTTTATTTTTTTTCCTTTTTTAGGACCTTCTTGTCTGTCAAATAACAATTGTAAAATAGGTAATGCAAATGCAGCAGTTTTACCTGTACCTGTTTGAGCAGATACAATTACGTCTTTTTTATCAAGTACTAAAGGGATTGCTTTTTCTTGTACTAGTGTTGGGTTATCGTAACCTTTTTCGGCAATTGCGCGTAATATTGGCCTATTTAATTGTAAGTCTTTAAATGACATAAGTTATAATTTGCTACAAAGGTAGTTTATTCAGTCATAACTTGTATTGTGTATGTTGCTACAATATCATTATTGATTTTTAAATGTACGTCATGCCAACCTTCGGTTTTAAAAAGATGCTTAAAAGCTATGGATTGTCCTTGGATATTTAAATCAAATATTTTTAGTGATTTTAAGTTTCCGCCTGAAAAATAGACTAGACTAATCTGTTCTTTTTTGATAGGTTTAAAGGTTTCAAAACTAAATGTCATAGCATTGTTTATTTTTACATTGGTGTATAAGTTGGAAGGATTTGTTGTTAATATTTGGTGTTTAAATGTGGATCCATATACTATTGGAGATGCAACAAAAGCGTTGTTGTTTGAGTTGGTGTCCAATAACCATTGTGTGTTTAACGGATAATGATTTTGTCTAAATAATTTAGGGTCTGTTAAAAAATAACCTAAATTATAATCGTTTATGAATATGTCGTTTAGAAAATAGCCACTGGACCAAGTTGCATCACATAAATACCATTTTTTGTTAAGTTTTACAGCATTCCATGCGTGATTTGCTATCTGTAAAGTGTCTGTATTTGTATTGGCTGATCTGCCATAACCATTAATTATTTTACTTTCTATATTGGCCAAAAAACACAATTGATTTATCAAATAGGCATAGCCAGAACACATGGTTTTTTTACGTTTAAATAGTGTTTTAAAAGCAATAGTTTTATACTGATCATTCCACGCTTTGAAAGTTAAACTATCATTTTTGTATTTTTTACGGTATTTGCTAACCTTTTGATCTTGATTTAAATCCCCTTTTATATTGTTACAAACCCATGAGTAAATTGCTCTAAATTTTTCGGCATCAGTATTTAGTTTATGGGTTAAATTATACGCTAAGACAGGTAAGTTGTCCAGTTTTGCGCCTTTATTTAATTGGGCAATATTATCTGCTCTTGTAAAATTTATTGTTTTAAAATCAGAAATTTGAGCATATAATATTTGTACGCAAACAAAGCAACCTATTAATAGGAGGTTTTTCATAAGTATAGAAAATTATTTACGTTTTGATTGAAATACTTCTTTTACAGCTACTTTACCCATTAAAATATAATGGTCATTGTTTAATGTTACGTCAAGATTAACTGTTTTTTTATTGTCAGGATCTGTTACTGTTATTTTCTTTGCTTCATAACCAACATAGCTAAAAACTAATATAGATCCTTTATTTAGTTTATTAGGAAATGTGAAGTTACCATCAAAATCAGTCTGAGTCCCAATGTTTGTTCCTTCTAAAACAATATTTGTAAGTGGTAATGGTAAACCGTCGTCATCTAAAACAGTCCCTTTAATTAATATGGGTTGGTTTAATTGTTTTATGGTTTTGGATGTGTTTTTTGTTATGTTATTACTGTCTTGAGCTTGAGCTGTAAAAAAGGATAAAAAGGCTAAGCATGCTAATCCAATACTGCTAACTAAATTCAATTTTTTATTTTGTTTAATAGGTTTTGAATAGCTTGTTAATTGTGTGTTTTTAAATTGACCACAGGTATTTAAATTGTTTTTATTTTGAAAAAATAAAGCAATTTGGTTTGGTGTCCAATTTGTAAAATCTACCACTTCTTTAGTGCAAGAATTACAAAACCCTCCATTTGTTGTAGGAGTGAAGTTGCTAAATTTTTCTTGACAAGGTGTTTTAATATTTAAGTTAATTTGATTTTTCATGATATACCGTTTTTAAGTTATACATCAAACTTATATAACTTAGTAATGGTATAAAATAGACAATGAGTAAACAGTGCTTTTTAAATGGTAAACAACACTTTTGGCTAAGTATAGCTTTTTTTTAAAGGTAAGTTATTGACACAGTTTTTCAGGAATGTTCAATTGGTTTGAAATTTTTCTACGTCTTAAAGTAACCTTTTTAGGATTGGTTTTTAAAAATTGAATAGGTAATTCTGTCGTAAGTGTAATTGCTTCAAATGTAGTTTTATGCTCAAAAAAACATTCATTTATATAAGCTGTATTGTTGTAGTTAAATTCAAACTCTACAACATATAAAAATTCTTTTATAACTTTAGTTTTGGAAGAATCAAATGTGGAACTGTTAGTATGCGAATAGTCGTCGATTCGTTTATTGGTAATCCTTGCAAAGGTATAACTGCCATATTTTTTTACTTTAGTTTTTTCGTAATAATACATTATACTAGAAGGTAAAGTAAAGAGCATAAATGCTGAAGCTAGTACTATAAAGGCATAGCCAAAAATTACAAAACCAATACCGTTTTGTTCAATATGATTACCTAAATAGATAAAAAAACTACCAAAAACAATAAATATTAGCCAGATACCAAGTAAACCCAAATGTGGTTTTATAGCTTCTGTTACAAAATGTTTTTGATCGTTAAAAGTGACTTTCAATATTTTTTATAAAATGAATTAAAATAGCAAGTTAATTAAAAACCGAATGATATTTAGTCGTTACTTTGGTTAAATTAGTTGACAATGTTTTTAACCATAATAATTGATTGCTAATTAAGTGTGCTTCTTGAAGGTTTAGTAATGTTTTTGTGTCAATTAATGTTTGACCAGCTTTAATTTGGTTATCACGCTTGTCTGATAATTTTGCATAATGTTTTTGAAGTGTTTGATGGGCTTGTTGAATTTCTTTTTCTTCTGAAACAACAATTTGCTTATTACTGTCTAATGTTTTTGCCGATTGATTTAAAGTTGTAGTAATATCTTTTATAATAGTATCAAATTCTTCTGAAGCAGGAGTTGTTTTATGATTTAAAATATAGCGTCCAATAGAAGCTGTAGCAGATAATATAGTGTGATTTAGTGTTACAATATCATATATTAAAACCGATTGTTTTTGCTTAGATTTAGGGTCTTGAGTCAGTCTTTGAAAAGCAGCATTAAGATTACTCATGGCTATAAATGCTTCTTTTCTGGATACTTTATATTTTAATGTGTTAGCTTCTTTATCGTGATATAAGTTTTTAGTAGCCCTTAAATAATTACTATTTGCAGTTATAACATTTAGTATAACCGAATCTAGATTTTTGTACTCCCAACTTGGTAAAATTAAATAATTTGCCAATACAGCAATTGTTGCACCAATAGCAGTGTCAATTACTCTAAACTGAATGACAGCAAAAGCATTAGGCTCTATTAAAGCATACACAAACACAATGTGTAACGTGATAAATGCTGCGCCAATTTTATAACTTTGTTGTATTAACGAAAAAGCAAAAGTTAATGACAATACAGCTAAAACCATATAAACGGTAATGTTTTTGGTTATTAAAATTATTGCTGTTGCTATCATAGCTCCAATTATGGTACCTATAATTCGGTTTTTAGAGCGTTCTTTAGTTAAACCATAATTAGGACGCATAATAACTATTATGGTTAAAATAATCCAATAAGCATTTTTTAGGTCTAAAAGACTACCAAAAACAAACCCAAATACAATAGCAATTGTTAGTCTTAAAGCATGTCTTAACATTGGAGACTCTAAACTAAAATGCTGTAGCAGAATATTAAACCTATAATCTTGAGAAGTTAAAAATTGTTTAGACTCTTGGACTACTAAAGATGCTTTAGCATTATTTTTAACTTTAGTTAATACGCGTCTTATAGCTTTAACTTCTTGAAATAATTGCTTTTGATAATCTTGTAAATTACGCATGGTAATAGCTCCATCTCTTGCCTGTGGTAATGAGATTTCAGAGACGTAAGCTTCAATAGCTTTTTCAGTATTATCGGTAATTTTATTAATATGTTTAATATTGGGAAGCTCACCTTTTTTTATTAATAATTCAGATAGTTTTATTAAGTGATTTCCTAATTCTTTATTAAGCTTTTTAAAAGGACTTAGGTGTTGTTTTTGTAAACCAAAAAGAGTGTCTATTTTAGAGTAATCTATGGTGTTAGCTAAAGCCAGTTCAAAAATATCGATTAACGAAATAAATATTAGTAAACGTCTTTCGTTTGAAAACGAACGACCAGAACGTTTTCTACCTTCTAAAAGTAATTCTCTTAACGTTTCATGTTTTTCGCTAATTTGCGTTTGAATTATTAGTGCTTTTTTCGAAAACTTTTCACGCTTGTTAGGCTTAGTTAAAAGTTTAGCTCTAATTTTTAAATATTGACCTGTTAACGCTAAAGTGTCTGATAGTAATTGGTCATCATCTTTTTTAGGAAAAATCCAATAGGATAATAATGATACTAATAAATACCAAAACCCTCCAATACCTAAAAAACCAACATGTATAATAATAGAGTTTAAATCTGGTTTGCTTACTGCTAAAGCTAGTACTATGGCTAATAAACCTGAAAAAGAAATTAATGAAGCCCTAAAACCATACACAGATATTAAACTTATTAAAAAGCTTAACACAGCAATAGTAAGTATTAATACAATAAAAACAGGTTTGGTTACTAATACTAAAAAGGTGACAATAACAGTTAATGCTACGCTAATTAGTGTCCCATTAATTTTACGTCTTAAACTACCAGGTACGTCACTTGGTGCATTTAAAAAAGTACCTAAAGCTATTGCAGGAGCAAAAGCAAAAAGGTCTAAAAGATTTAAAACAACTAGAGGTAAAACAATTGCTATGGTTAGTACAACGCCTCTATAAAAGCTTGAACCTTTAAAGAAAAGCTCAGTAGTTTTAAGATGTTTTTTTAACTTAGTTTGCATAGTCAGACAAAGGTAAGTTAATGCAATTAGTTTAAATTATAAACTTTACTTAAAGTATTAATAAGCCAAAATCTCTCAGTTTTTGCAAGGATTTAGAGAACCAAAATAATTCGAAATTTTCTAAATTAGTTTCAAAGTCTTTTTTTAATGTCGAAAACGAAAGTGTTTTTCCGCTTGACGGTTTTAAAAGCTCTAAGGTATTTAGCAGCCATTCGCCTTCAGGCTTATTTAATGTTAATTGAAGCGTTTCCGTTTTATCATGAAACGTTAAGTCTAATAAGTAATTGGTAAATCCTTTTTTTATCTTTGTGCGTTCTTCAACCAATGGTAAATGTCCTAACCAAACTATTTTTGCTGTAGGTTTTGTGTTTAAAATAGTTTCAGTATTTAAACAATCTTCAATATAAAAAGGAGCTATTGTGGTTTGCGGAACTGTAAAATCAAACCAATCTTGTAAATCCATGTCAAAACCAATACCATGCATAAAATTGAATAGTGATTTTTTTAGCCCATAACTAAATTGCGAATGATCTATACCTGTGTTGTCTGTAAAATCTATATCATTATTAGCAAAAGAAATGGATTTATAATGAGGTGTAACACCATAATCTGATGGGTTTTTACCAATAGGACTATGTGCTGTTAAAGCAAATTGATGCCAAAATCCAGATTGAATAATACCAAGCTGAAACAATTGTCTAACCATTTCTAAACTATCTATGGTTTCTTGCTCAGTTTGCGTTGGGTAGCCATACATTAAATAGGAGTGAACCATAATATTGGCTTGTGTAAAATTACGTGTCACTTGTGCCACTTGCTGTACAGTGACTCCTTTATCAATTAATTTTAAAAGTCTATCTGAAGCTACTTCTAAACCACCAGAAACTGCAATACAACCAGAGGCTTTTAGTAAGTAACACAGGTCTTGAGTAAAGTTTTTTTCAAATCTAATGTTAGTCCACCAAGTAACGGTTAATTGTCTTTTTAAAATTTCTAGAGCTAATGCTTTCATTAAAGCAGGAGGAGCAGCCTCATCCACAAAATGAAATCCGTTTTCACCAGTTTGAGCAATCAACTGTTCCATTCTGTCTACTAAAAGTGAAGCAGCAATGGGTTCGTAAATTTTAATATAATCTAAAGAGATGTCACAAAAGGTGCATTTTCCCCAATAACAACCATGAGCCATTGTTAGCTTATTCCATCTGCCATCACTCCATAAACTATGCATTGGATTAGCAATTTCGATAACCGAAATATAATCTTCTAAAAGTAAGTCAGAATAGTCAGGCGTACCAACTTGTAATTGTTTATAATCTGGTTTTGTAGTATTGTTTTTATAGCTAACTATTCCGTTTTCTAAAACAAAAGTACGTTTGTATTCTTGTTTATAAAGGTCTTTATTTTGATTAGCTGCATTTACAGCTTTGTGTAATAGCTCTACAGGTAATTCGCCATCATCTAATGTTATAAAATCAAAAAAATCAAAAACACGTGTGTCTGATACTTCACGTAATTCGGTATTAGGAAAACCACCACCAATAGCGATTTTTATGTCAGGATAATTGGCTTTTATAAACTGAGCAGATCTAAATGCACTGTATAAATTCCCTGGAAAGGGAACCGAAAAACAAACCAATTTTGGACTTACTGTTTTAAGTCTTTTGTTTAGAATAGATAAGGTGATCTCATCAATAACTGTTGGTTTGTTTTGCAAGCTGTTGTATAACTCGTCAAAAGCATTTGCACTTTGCCCTAAACGTTCTGCGTATCTACTAAATCCAAAATTTGGGTCGATACACTCAATAATAAAATCTGATAAATCTTCAAGATACAAGGTTGCTAAATGTTTGGCTTTGTCCTGCATTCCCATTTCACCAAATGCCCAATCCATATCTTCTAATTGGTTAAATCTTGAAGCTTGAGGTAAAAAATTAGTAGTACAAATTTGTCTGGCTAAAGTTTGATTTTTGCCTTGTAAAAATAAAATAACAGCATCTAAAGGTTGAAGATAGTTGTCTTTTAAAGTGTAAATACGTTGACAATTATCTGTGACAATACTTTGATTTTTGATGGCTAAATCAAAAAGATTTGTAAACGTTTTCTTACTGAATAATTCCAGAATAACCTCAATACCTAAATCCATTTGAAATGCAGAAATGTCTTTAGTATTTAAAAAACCTTTTAAATATGCAGTCGCAGGATAAGGTGTGTTTAATTGAGTAAAAGGTGGTGTTATTAGTAAAAGATCTTTCACAAATGTTGTTTTTTATACAGTTGCAAAGGTACTTTAAATTACTTGGAGTAATGCCAAAACGGGATAGTTACTATCTTATTTTTAGTATTTATACTATCCTGCTTTTCAATTCTAAAAATGTCTAAACTATGTTTGCCTTCGGTAAGGTTTTTTAAAGGTAGAACTGTTTCAAACCCTTCTTGGTTGTTATTATGTCTTGTGTAAATAAATTCAGGTTGGTTAAAATCTATACTATCTATTTTAAAACTATAAATTTTAGTCAATGTTTTTAAATATTCTGTTTTTAGGCTATCCATGTTTTTAATTTTCACGACTTCATTAAAACTAAAGTTTAAGCCAGATTTTAAACCACGTTTATCATATTGTGGTTTTAAGGTTTTATTAAAATTAAAAATAGCGTCTTCGATGTCTTCATTATATTCAATAAAAACGGGAAGGTAATTAGTGGTAATAATTTTAGAAGGTATAGAAGCGTTTTTAATAAACATACCTTTTTTTGTAATTGTTTCGTCGTAATTATTAATGTTAGCAATATACTGATTAGAGTCATCATTAGTATTCAAATAATTAGACCTGTTATGTTGGTAAGATGCTAAGGTTGCAGCAATAAAGTATAATGGAATTAATGAAAAATGTAGTCTTTTACCAAATCTATTATCCAAAAAATTATGGACTAATGGTCTGTATAAAAAGGAAAGTGTTAAATAATTAAATACCCAATAAAAAGGAAAGTATATTTTAGCTAACCATTTGTTTTTTTTAAGATACCCTTGTGTTACAAAATCTATAAAAGTTAAAAACATGCCTATTAAAACAAAAAATAGTGCGCCAATACCAAGTACAAAAATTATTTTGTTGCTATTTTGATGATCTTTTATCATTAATATTGAAATAGCAACAATACTACCAATGCTAATAAAAATAGATAACATATAAAAAATCAATAAAAAAGAAGTCGCAAATAGTATACTACAGTAATCTTCTAATTTAGATATGTATTTGTCAAAAGATCCTGTTTTACGTCTTATATAGCGATCAAATTTAGGTCTATAATTTAATTTTTTATAGTCAATATCTCCAGATACATAGCGTAATCCTAAGGCTCCAATCCATAATCCTCTTAATACAACGTGTAATAAAAGAGAGGTCATTAAGATGTAACAAGAAAATAACATTAAAACAATACCAATAGATATTATAGTATTGCCTTCGTTACTTGAAATGTTATAATATAATTCTAAGGGGTCAAAAGCTTGAGATAATCCATAAACTGAAAACCCAGAAATAATAAGTTCTAATTGCCAACTTTCTTGTTGAAGTTTATCAAGCCAAGCCTTAAAAGCTTTGGATCTGTAATTATTTTGCATTGAAATTTTGGTTGGTTACCGTAAATATAATTTAAATAATGAAAATGTTACTTTTCATTATTTAAAATAGTAGCAACTGCTTGCTTGTACTTAACTGGATTACCTGCTTTTTTTATGGCTTTATATGTTTTTTGCGGATTAGAGAATGACTGAGAGAAAAATTCCCAAAAGCCTAACATTTTCATTTTTATAGGTGTTGGACCAGACAGATACTCGTCATATTGTTGATAAATTGTGTCATGAAATTGGCTAAAAATGTCCCAACGGTTTTTAGGATATTCGGTTGTGTTATTTTTAATCATACTTGGTAAAAAAGGATCAGCAATTAGACCACGACCAATCATAAAATGATCAATGTCTGGAAAACGTGCTTCCATATTCTTAAAAGAGGCTACACTTGTAATATCACCATTGTAGTATAATTTATGTTTGGTACTTTTTGTACAACGTTCAAAAGCATCTAAATCTACAGGCCCTTTGTATAATTGCTTACCAATTCTGGCATGTATCGCAATATTTTTAAGTGGATATTTGTCTAGAGTAGGGAAGGCGTCTAAAATTTCGTTAGCGTTATCATAACCCATTCTCATTTTCATGGATACAGTAATATCACTCTCGTTATGTGCTTTGTTTAAAATCTCATCAATTTTTGTCGGATTACAAATTAATCCAGAACCCATACCAGATTTTGTAACCATTGGATATGGACAACCTAAATTCCAGTTTAGTTCTTTGTAGCCTAAACTTTGTACATACTTAATCACAAATAAAAACTCGTCAGCATCATTGGTCATTACTTGTGGTATGACATTTAATGTGGTGTTATTTTCTGGTTGTAAATCCAGTTGATAAGAATTTTTGATTTTTAATTTACCATTTAACCTAATATATGGTGCATAAAATGTATCAATACCACCAAAGTAGTGATGGAATGCATTTCTAAATCTAAAATCAGTGAAGCCTTGTAAAGGCGAAGACAATAAGGTAATGGACATTAAACAGTATTTGTTAAGCAAATATAGTTTAAATTGAAAAAGAGTTACGCGATTTTACTTTTGAATATATAAAACCATCATTGTTATAAGGCTAATTAATAAAATTAAGATGACGTAATTTTTAGTTTTAGAAGGATCATCTATTATATGATTGCCTTTTTTTTGAAATTGACTAAAATCTTCAGGTATTAGTGGACTTGACAAGTCCGTAGATATAAAATTAGGTTTACCATCAAAATAATCTGGATTGTTGGTTAATCTGTCAACAATATCTTTACTTTCTTTTAAGCCAATATTTAATTGGTCTCTTACAGATTTTATGGCTTGTAGTTTTTTTCCTTTGGCAATTAACAGTAATAATTTGGTTTTATTAATTAGTGTATTGTTAATGATAATTGTACTCATAGCTAGAAAGTTGCTGGTTTTGACAGGTTAATTAATTGGTTGTCATAATAGCATTTATTTGCTTTAATTAAGCATATGGTATTGGTATATAGTAAGGTAAGGTGTAAATGCAAACTGAAACTATAATGTGTTTTTATCATGTTAACTAATTATCATTTAGCTTGTACAAGTTAGTCATTTTTTTTTAATTTAAAAATGAACGATCATTTTTGAGTATAACCTAATGATTTAATTTTTGTTATTAAACCACTAATGTATCTGGCTGTATTTATTGTATTATTAGGTTTGTAGTAATAAAAAAACCACCTATTTCTAGGTGGTTTTTTGTTTCCGCGAAAGCGATATTTTTAATAGTAAATTACTTTAGTAACTCGTAACTACGTTTTACAAAGTCTGATAATTCTTTACCTTTTAGTAAACCTTGAGATAAACGTGCTAAGTCTAAACTTTGCGTGATTAAATGCGTTTGTTTGTCTTTAGCTTCTGTATTTAAAATTTCTGCTACTAAGTCAGAGTTTGTATTAACAACAAGGTTATACATTTCTGGCATGTTACCAAACATTTGCATTCCGCCTCCACCACCAGATGCTTGCATCTCTTTCATACGACGCATAAATTCTGGTTGTGTAATCATAAACGGAGTCGCATTACTATCCATAGCTTCTAACTGTACCATGAATTTTTCTGAAGGAATAGTAGCTTTTAAAATTTCGTCTAGAGCTTTAGTTTGCTCTTCGTCAAGCTTAGATATTGCAGCTTCGTCTTTGGCAATTAATTTGTCAATAGAGTCTGCGTCTACACGTGCAAATGTTATGTTTTCTTTAGTAGATTCTAGTTTTTGCATTAAATGCGAAACGATAGGACTGTCTAATAATAAAACTTCGTAACCTTTATCTTTGGCAGCTTCAATGTAGCTATGTTGCTCATCTTGATTACTTGTGTAAAGTATTACTAATTTATTGTCTTTGTCAGTTTGTTTAGCCTTTATTGCGTTAAATAACTCGTCATAAGTGTAAAACTTACCATCAACAGTTGGATATAACGCAAATGCATCTGCTTTGTCAAAAAACTTATCTTCAGACAACATACCGTATTCAATAACAATTTTAATGTCATTCCATTTAGCTTCAAACTCTTCACGATTATTATTAAATAAAGATTTAAGTTTATCTGCTACTTTACGTGTAATGTAAGAACTAATTTTTTTAACTGCACCATCGGCTTGAAGGTAACTACGCGATACGTTTAATGGGATATCTGGACTGTCAATAACACCACGTAACATAGTTAAAAACTCAGGTACAATACCTTCTACGTTATCTGTAACGTAAACTTGGTTTTGATATAACTGAATTTTATCCTTTTGCATAGCCATATCCTGAGACATCTTAGGGAAATATAAAATACCTGTTAAGTTGAATGGATAGTCTACATTTAAATGAATGTGAAATAATGGATCTTCATGCTGTGCTGGATACAGCTCACGATAAAATCCTTTGTAGTCTTCGTCCTCTAACTCAGTTGGTTGTTTTGTCCAAGCTGGATTAGGGTTGTTTATTATGTTGTCAACAGTGATTTTTTTCTGAGGCTCAGTAGTTTCTTTACCTTCAGCATCAGTAGTTGTTTCTGGTGTGTGATCAGGATCGTTTACTTCTTTAGTTCCAAATTTAATTGGAATAGGCATAAATTTGTTATACTTATATAATAAGCTGCTAATACGTGCTTCTTCTAAAAACTCAGTAGAGTCTTCAGCAATATGTAATATAATCTCAGTTCCTCTATCTGTTTTATCAGCTTCTTCTAATGTAAATTCAGGAGATCCATCACAAGTCCAATGTGCAGCTGTAGTACCTTCTTTATGAGATTTGGTGATGATTTCTACCTTTTCTGCAACCATAAATGCAGAGTAAAAACCTAATCCAAAGTGTCCAATAATACCAGAGTCTTTTGCACTGTCTTTGTATTGGTCTAAAAATTCTTCAGCTCCAGAAAAAGCAACTTGGTTGATGTATTTTTCAACCTCGTCTGCAGTCATACCAAGACCTTGATCAATAATATGAAGTTTTTTACCTTCTTTATCAATTTTAACCTCAATAACTGGGTTTCCATATTCAGATTTTGACTCTCCAATACTAGTTAAATGCTTTAGCTTTAAAGTAGCATCTGTACCATTACTAATTAACTCACGTAAAAAAATCTCGTGATCACTGTATAAAAATTTCTTAATTAACGGGAAAATGTTTTCAACCGAAACATTAATATTTCCTTTTGCCATGATAATATTGTTTATGTTTTAATTTCCGCTTTAAGCGAAAAAATAGATTTATTATTTGCTTTGTTATAGACAACAAAAATGCCAATTGATTAACTTGACCTTTTTTGTGACAAGATGACATAAAAAAACCATTCGTTTTACTGAATGGTTTTTAGGTAATCCGTTTTTATTGAGATTTATTGTTTGTTTTTAACATGTTTGTCTAACCATTGTTCTTGTTCCCAAAGCATATGCATAATAGATTCTTTGGCTCTGTATCCATGACTTTCTTTAGGAAGCATAACTAATCTTACAGGTGCACCTAAACCTTTTAATGCGTTAAAATAACGTTCGCTTTGTAATGGGTAGGTTCCAGAGTTATTATCTGCAACACCATGTATTAACAGTAAAGGTGTTTTCATTTTGTCTGCATGCATAAATGGAGACATGTTATAGTATATTTCTGGAGCTTCCCAATAGCTACGTTCCTCACTTTGAAATCCAAAAGGTGTTAATGTTCTATTATATGCACCACTTCTTGCTATACCAGCAGCAAATAAATTTGAGTGCGATAATAAATTAGCTGTCATAAAAGCACCATAACTATGACCTCCTACAGCAACTTTATTTCTGTCAATATATCCAAGATTATCAACAGCATCAATAGCAGCTTTTGCATTGGCTACTAATTGTGTTCTGAATGAGTCGTTTGGTTCTTCAGTACCTTCACCAACAATTGGGAAAGCAGCATCATCTAAAACAACATAACCTTTAGTTACCCAATATATTGGAGAACCCCAATATGGATACACAAATTCGTTTGGATTAGCTGTACTTTGCGATGCACTTGACTTATCTTTAAATTCTCTTGGATAAGCCCATAAAATCATTGGGTATTTTTTATCCTTTTTATAATCTAGAGGTAAATATAATGTGCCTTCTAAATCTAATCCATCATCTCTTTTGTAGTTAATAACACGTTTGTCAACATTTTCTATACTTTTAAAAGGATTTTTAAAATCTGTAATAGCTTTTAAATCATTGTCTTTGTAAATATTTCTTATGTAATAATTAGGGTATTCTGTTTTAGATTCTATTCTAACTAAAACATCTCCCTTTTTCATATCTAAAGCAGTGTTTAAGCTTTCTAGCTTATCAGTGTATTTAGATTGGTATAAACGTTTAGTCGTGTTGGTTGTAATATCATATTGATCTATAAAAGGAAATTGTCCTTCTTTAGAGAAGCCTTCACCCATTAAAAATAATTTATCACCATCCATTGTTAATGTATAATTACCATATTTGTTTTTAGACCTCACAAAATCTCCTGGATCGCTATATACATCTTGATAGCTTCTGTCTGTTATTATTTTAGCGTCTTTAGTATTATCTGAAGGATTAAATAAATAGGTTTTGGTGTTTCTTGTATTCCACCAATAGTCATAAGCAATAGCAGTATTGTCATTTCCCCAAGTGATATTAGAAAAACGTTGTTTGGTTTTTATAAGAAGTTTTGCATTTGCATTAAAAGGTGCTTCCATTTGGTAAACAGCATCTCTAAAATCTACTTTAACTGCTGGATCACCTTTATCCAAAGCTTCAGTCCATACTAAGGTTGACGGTTTGTCGCTTCTCCAAGTCATGTTTCGTTTTCCAGTTCTAGTAGACATGAAACCTTTTGGTCTAACTTCGTCTAAAGCAACATCATTTACTTTAGAAATTAATTTAGCTTTATTGTCATAAATATTACTTTCGTTAGGAAACCTAGAATAGGTTACTAAATATGAAAATGGTTTTTTGATTTTTGTAATCATAATATAAGTTCCGTCAGGCGAAAAGATAATATTACGATACATATCTGCCTTTAAAAATGTTTCAGTTTTACCTTTTACAGATACTTTTTTAATTTCAGATCGTGCAAGTTGTTCAAAATTAAATTCATCATTAGGTGTTTTTAATAAATCTTGGTACGTTCTGTTTTGTGCTTTAGCACCATCACTTACAGACACTGTAGGACCAGACGGTACAGCAGTGGAGGTGTTTATTAAAGGTTTTCTGTCACTTGGTAACATTTTTACCAATAGATTTTGATTGTCTTCAAGCCAATTTAATGTGCTTCCCATATTAGCATTAACATTAGCGTCTGTAATTTTTTTAGCAGACGCTTTATTAATATCTACAATCCAAACTTCAACACCTTTATCTGTGGTGTTAAGACAGGCAATCATGGTTTCATCTGGAGACCATCTAAAGCCTGATAATCTTGGTTTAGCTGGTAAGCCAGATATTTGCTTAGCGACTTTATCTTTTGTTTTTTTAATTTTTAAATTAGTGTAATAGGTTGTTCTGCTTCCAATGTTTGTTACAGGATTTATTCTTAATCCTGCTAAACGTAATTCGGTTTCAGATAATTCTGTAATAGATTTATATTGATTACGATAAAACAAAACCATGTTTTCTCCTTTACTGTCAATTTGTACACCAGGAGCTAAATCTGCATCTGCTAATTTTAAAATTTCTTCAGAAGGTTTTTGGTACGTTAAATTTTGTTGCGCATAGCTATTACTAAGTAGTAAAATAGCAAATAATTGAAGTAGTTTTTTCATTTTTAATAAGGTTGATTTTTCAACTTTCAAGTTACTTAAAATCTATTTTGGTAAATGTGATAGATTTGTTAAAACTTATAGCAAATTTTATTGTCAATTAATAGTTAGTTATTATGCATGCATAATTAAATAGTGTAATTTGTGAAATCTTTATTTTTGAAAGCATTAAATTGCGAAACTATTTGCTTTAGTGATAAAAGAAGCAATAGCATTAATAAAAATATAATTAAATGTATAATTCAAAAATTATTGGTTTAGGTAAGTATGTGCCTGACAACGTTGTGACTAATGAAGATTTATCCAAAATGATGGATACTAATGATGAGTGGATTACAGAACGTACTGGAATTAAGGAAAGACGTTGGGTAAAAGAAGGCTCTGGTGACACCACTGCTACAATGGGTGTAAAAGCTGCTAAACAAGCAATTGAACGTGCTGGAATAGATAAAGATGATATTGATTTTATCATTTTTGCAACCCTAAGTCCTGACATGTATTTTCCTGGTCCAGGAGTGCAAGTACAACATGCTTTAGGTATTAAAACGGTTGGAGCCTTGGATGTACGTAACCAATGTTCTGGTTTTATATATGCATTATCTGTAGCAGATAATTTTATTAAAACTGGTATGTATAAAAACATATTAGTTATTGGTAGCGAGCTGCATTCTCATGGTTTGGATAAAACTACAAGAGGTCGTGGTGTTACAGTAATTTTTGGAGATGGAGCAGGAGCAGCAATTTTAACAAGAGAAGAAGATACTACTAAAGGAGTTTTATCCACACACTTACATAGTCAAGGTGAACATGCAGAAGAATTAGTGTTGGTTGCACCAGGAATGGGAAAGCGTTGGGTTAATGATATTATTGCTGATAATGATCCTAATGACGAAAGCTATTTTCCGCATATGAATGGTCAGTTTGTATTTAAAAATGCGGTTGTTCGTTTTAGTGAAGTGATAATGGAAGGTTTAGTTAAAAACAAAATGGGTAAAGATGCTATTGATATGCTAATACCTCATCAAGCAAATTTACGTATTGCACAATTTATACAAAAGAAATTTGAATTAACAGATGACCAAGTGTATAATAACATTATGCGTTATGGTAATACAACTGCAGCATCTATACCAATAGCTTTGACTGAAGCTTGGGAAGAAGGTAAAATAAAGGAAGGCGACAATGTTGTGTTGGCTGCTTTTGGTAGTGGTTTTACTTGGGGAAGTGCTATTATTAAATGGTAATTAATTACAAGACTTAATAATATTTTATATAATTAAAAAAGCCAAACACAATTTTGTGTTTGGCTTTTTCTATTAACTAACTAACTATTTAACTTAACTATATAAATCTGTTGGTTTTTTGTGAAGACTAATTCAAATAAAAATAAAAACGATTTACTGTTTTGTTACTATTAAGACGCCTAAAATTGAATTTTATTACGCTGATTATCAGTATTTAACGTTATTTTAACATTAGGTTGTTTAATTACCAAATAATGTGTTAAAAATAAAAACCCAAAGTTGATCAGACTTTGGGTTTTCTTTATCTAGCAACTAACCTAAACACTAACCATCAACTGTTTTGTTAGCAACTAAATAGCCTCTAGAAGGTATTTTTATATTACATAAATCCGCCTCCAGATTTAGTATCATTATCTCTTTGTTTTCTTGATTTTGCTCTGTAGTTTCCTCCTCCAAAGCGGTAAGATAAACGTCCAGAAATTTGTTGACTTTCCCAATTAAAACGTCCAACTTGTACATAAGGTGTCTTACCTTCAAATTGTGCATACATAGTATCAAAAATGTCATTGTAGCTTAAGCTAAAGCTTGCTTTACCTTGTAAGAAGCTGTAACGCATCCCTAAATTTACCATAAACATGTCATTAGTTTCAAACTGTATGTTTTTGTTTTTTCCACTATACATTCCAAAAGCAGATAGACTTAAAGCTTTGGTTACTTTAAAATTATTAAAAGCCCTAACATTCCACATAACATTATCTACTTGTACAGTATTTAAAACAATGTTTTGATTACTATCAAAAGATTCGGCTACACTTTTTTGAGTTTGAGAAAATAAATCGAAACTAGCATTAACACTCCACCATTTAGTAGGCCTGTAGTTTGATGATAACTCAACTCCGTAAGCAGATGAGTTGTCAAAGTTTAAGTTTGTAAAAATTAAACGATTTGTATCTGTTCTATCAATAAGTATGGCTTGTTGTATCTCGTCTTCAATAATTCTGTAAAATACACCAGCAGTAATGCTTCCGTTTTCTAATTGTCTTGTGTAATTAGTTTCAATAGAGTTTGTAAATTGTGGACGTAACTCTTGATTTCCAAATTGAGAAATTAATGGTGTGTTCCATTCAGGTAAAGGATTAACTTGACCAATTCCTGGACGATCTACACGTCTGCTGTAATTTACCTGAAACGAGTTTTTGTCTGAAGGAGAATACGTTACAAAAGCCGAAGGGTATAACTTAAAATAATCATTGTCAAACGGAATATTAGTTTGCTCATTAGATTGTAAATCTTCTTTAAAAGCTTCTGAGTTTACCGTTACATTTTCAGCACGTAAACCAACTTGGTAACTCCATTTGTCTAATGTTTTACCGTACGTTGCATAAGCAGAATAAATGTCTCTTGTGTAATCAAAAGTTGTGGTTGTAGGTATGTAATCTCCATTTTGATTGGTCTCTCTTGCATCAGATTGATAGTAAATATTGGTATTAAATAATCGTGCTTGAAGTCCAACTTCTAATTTTGCAGTTTCAGATAAAGGGTTGCTGTAGTCTAAGTTAATAGTACTGCTTTTTCGGTCTGTATCTGTATCTTCAATAAAATTAGGACGTTGTGAGCTAAAAAAGTTATTTCGTGTAAAGGCTAAACCATTATAAGTGTTGTGATCTACTTCTAATTCAATATTATGTCCTTCATCATTAAAATCATGCTTGTAATTAAAATTATATTGTTGTGAATCATTTTCGTTATCACTTCTTGTGTATTGACTTTCGTTTAAAGATGTATCAAATAAATAGTTTATACTTGAGTCTACGTCAACCCATCCATTAAATATATTTTGATTTGTAAATACTGAAATAGTGTTTTTATCATCTAAATAATAATCCAAGCCTACTTTAAATAAATGAGATTTGTTATTGTTTAAAATCTCAAAATTTTGATTAATATTTTGTTCAATTCTATTGATTTCTCCAAAATTGAAATTTTTTGTAACACTGTTATTATATGATCCATAAACGTTAAACTTTCCGTTTCTATAATTGGCATCAATAGAGCTATTAAATTTAGCTTCCACATCATGGGATAACCCTATGTTTAGGTTTCCGTTAAAACCAATTTTTGTATTTTTATGTAATACAATATTTATAATTCCGCTCATTCCTTCAGGATTATACTTAGCAGAAGGATTTGTAATTAGTTCAATGCTTTTAATAGAAGACGAAGGGATTTGTTTTAGTAACTGTTCGGCAGGAATATTAGATAATTTCCCATCTACCATTACACGTACATTTTGGTTACCTCGCAAACTAATAGATCCTGTTTGTTGGTCCACACTTACAGATGGTAAGTTGTTCATAATCTCACTAGCTGTAGCACCTGCAGTTTGCAAGTCTTTACCAATGGTAATAACTTTACGATCAACTTTTTGTTGTATTGTTGAGGTTTCAGCAACAATCGTTACTTCATCCAAACTTGTTGCAGCTTCTTCAAGATTTATAGTTCCTAAATCTATTTTTTTATTGTCTTTAGAGATGTTAATAGTTTTGGTTTGTGATAAAAATCCAAGATATTCAATACTAACAATGTGTATTCCAGCTGGTATTTGGTTTACTTCAAATTGACCGTCATTATTTGTGATACCTCCAGTAATTAAATTGTTTTTAGAGTCCTTAATAATTATATTTACATAAGGTAAGGGTTGGTTTAAAGTTACGTCTAATACAGTACCAGTAACAGTTCCGATTTTTGGTTTGACATTAGGTTGGTTTTGAGATTGCATGCTAAAGGCTACCAATAGACATACGATGGTGAATAGTTTTTTCATTGTTTTGATTGATTATTTGATTGATGTTTGGTTATGCTATAAAGACGTCACAATTGTCAATCTGTTACTGTAAAAAATCGTTTTATTAAAACTTTAACATTTATGAATAAAAAAACATTGGTTCTAGGAGCTTCCTTAAAACTTGACAGATATAGCAACATTGCATTACGTAAATTGGTTAATTATAACCATAGTACAGTTGCTTTTGGGATGAAAGCAGGACAGGTAAAAGGCGTTACTATTGACACTCAATTACAACAATATCAAGATTTAGATACAATAACGTTATATCTTAATCCGACACGTCAAAAAGAATATTATGATTATATAACTGGTTTAAATCCAAAGCGAGTCATTTTTAATCCAGGTACAGAAAATCCTGAATTATATCAATTATTAACAGCTAATGGTATAGATTATGAAGTTGCCTGTACTTTAGTATTACTATCTACAAATCAGTATTAGGTGTCGCTTTCGCGGAAATTAAATACAGACCTAAACATGTTATTAGTCCGTTTAACGGAAGGATTTCCCAATGGAAAGCATATTGACCAATAAAACTATCCGGAAAGTTTCCAGGTAGTTCTGTGATTATATAAGTAATTATAATTGAAGCTAGGCCAACAATCCATGCAAATTGGTCTTTAATGCTACGTTTACTAAGTATACCAAAAGCAAATAAACCCAATAATGGACCATAAGTAAAGGTAGCAAACTTAAAAAGGTTGTTTACAACGCTACCTTCAAGTTCATTAAAAATAACAACAACAATAATCAAAAGTAACGATACACCAATGTGTACTTTTTTACGTAAAGGTTTTTGTTCCGTTTTAGGCAGTTTTTCAATATTTAAAAAATCTACAGAAAAAGAAGTTGTTAGCGACGTTAAAGCACTATCTGCACTGCTATAAGCAGCAGCAATTAGTCCAATTAAAAAAGTGATTTGTAACCCAAGACCTAAACCTTGATTCATGGCTATTTCTGGAAATAACAAATCCGTACGCGTTTTACCATCAACAACAGGAATTGAAACACCAAACTGCTCGGCATAAATAAATAGTAAAGCACCTAATGATAAAAATATAATATTTACAAAAACCAATAAAACAGACATGCTAAACATGTTTTTTTTAGCATCAGAAGGGTTTTTACAAGTTAAGTTTTTTTGCATCATGTCTTGGTCTAAACCAGTCATTGTAATGGTTATAAAAATACCACCAATAAAATATTTCCAGAAATATATTTTACTATTAACGTCATCAAAAAATAGCACTTGACTTTTTGCAGCAAAAGCCTCTTGACTAAAAATGGTTGCAATAGACCAATCAAGTTTATTTACAATTAAAACAATAGCAACAATAACACAAGTTAACATAGCTAATGTTTGTAATGTGTCTGTCCAAACAATAGTTTTAATACCACCACGATTAGTATATAACCAGATTAGTAATATAGAGATTACAACGGTTAACCAAAACGGAACGCCTAATGCTTCAAAAACTATATATTGCATTGCTAAAGCTACTAGAAACAGTCTAAAAGCTGCACCTGTAACTCTTGATAATAAAAAGAAAAAAGCACCTGTTTTGTAACTTGTAGTGCCAAAACGTTGTTCTAAATATTGATAAATGGACGTAACATTTAGTTTGTAGTATAATGGTAGTAATACTAATAGTACAACCAGATAACCAACAAAAAAACCAAGCACACCTTGCATGTAAGCAAACTGTTGACCTTCAATTAAACCAGGAACAGATATAAATGTAACACCAGATAATGAAGCGCCAATCATACCAAAAGCAACGACATACCAAGGTGATTGTTTATTTCCTTTAAAAAACACATCGTTAGAATCGTCTTTACCAGTAAAATAAGAGATTAATATTAGCACACCAAAGTAAGCAGCTATTAATAAAAGGATCTGTATTGAAGTCATAGTTTTTATTTGTGAAGCCAAAATACAAAATTAGTATGTACAAGCTATATTAAGATTTGTAAAACGTGTTTTAAACTTTTTGAATGGATGATTAAAATAAATTCGAAAACTAGCATCAAATACATTAATTTTGCAGCTTATGGAATTTTCATCAAAACTTCTTGAAAACGCAGTTAACGAGATCTCGCAATTACCAGGTATTGGTAAGCGTACAGCATTGCGTTTAGCCTTACATTTGTTACGTCAACCCAAAGAGCATACCCATAATTTAAGTCATGCTTTATTAAATATGGTCAACGATTTAAAATTATGTAAATCTTGTAATAATATAAGCGATAATGATTTATGCGACATTTGTGCTAACTCATTACGTAAGGATGATGTAATTTGTGTGGTTGAAGATATAAGAGATGTAATGGCTATAGAGAATACAGCGTCTCATAAAGGTTTGTATCATGTTTTAGGCGGAAAAATATCACCTATGGATGGAGTAGGACCACATGATTTAAATATAAATAGTTTGGTTCAAAAAGTAAAAGAAGGTAAGGTAAAAGAGCTTATTTTTGCTTTAAGCCCAACTATGGAAGGAGATACAACCAATTTTTATATCTACAAACAAATCAAAGATTATAGCATTCAAACCTCTACAATAGCAAGAGGAATCTCTGTTGGAGACGAGCTAGAGTATGCAGACGAAATTACCTTAGGACGTAGTATTTTAAACCGTATTCCGTTTGAATCTTCATTAAAATTATAGGCCATTAATGAAGCTATCCGTAATTATCTTAAATTATAACGTACGCCATTTTCTAGAGTTATGCTTACAAAGTGTTGAAGCAGCAATAACAAACCTAGATGCCGAAATAATTGTAGTAGACAATAACTCTCAGGACAATAGTTGTGCAATGGTATTACAAAAGTTTCCGGAAGTAAAACTCATTCAAAACAATCAAAATTTAGGATTTTCAAAAGGAAATAATATTGGTGTGCAACAAGCTAAAGGAGAGTATTTATGTATTCTAAATCCAGATACTGTTGTTCCAGAAGACTGTTTTGAAGAGTTGTTTGATTTTTCAAAAATTAAAAATCAATTAGGTCTTTTTGCTTGCAGATTAATAGATGGTAGTGGTGGTTTTCTGCCAGAAAGTAAGCGTCATATTCCGACACCAAAAGTGGCTTTGAAAAAAATGATTGGATTGGATAAAAGCTACTATGTAACTAGTATTAAACCCAACTCTACAGGCATTTCGCCAATTTTAGTTGGTGCTTTTATGATGGTTAAAAAAGACTTATATCAAGAAGTGGGAGGTTTTGACGAAGACTATTTTATGTATGGTGAAGATATAGATTTGTCATACAAAATAACCAATTCTGGTTATGATAATATGTATTATGGTCCAATAAAAGTGATTCATTTTAAAGGAGAAAGTACTTTAAAAGATGCTAATTATGCTAAACGCTTTTATGGAGCCATGCAAATTTTTTACAAAAAGCATTTCAAACGCAATATTTTGTTTGATAGTCTAGTTTGGTTAGGTATAAAAACCGTTAAAATTTTAAAAAATAACGCTTTCGCGGAAATAAAGCCAGCTGTAAATCATGTGTTGGTTTCCAACCGAAACTACAAAGCATTAAATGCTAAGTACAATAATACATTGCAAATTGTTTCAGAAGTAGTACCATTTAAAAAAAACACACAAGTGATTTTAGATGCTAACTATTTAAGTTTTAAAACAATAATCGAAACGCTTACAAATTCTGAAAAAAATAAAAATATAACCTTTAGAATTATTCCAAAAAGTTCTAATTTTATGCTCGGAAGTGATTCCACAAAAAGTAGAGGTGAAGTGCTTCACTTTTAAGATATTGTAAAATGATGCATAATAAGTAGTAAAAACGCTTATTATTTATTAATTTTGCAATTCAACACATTAAAAAGACTATTAGATTATTAATATGGCAAGATTTGAGCTTAAGTTACCAAAAATGGGAGAAAGCGTTGCAGAAGCAACAATTACTTCATGGTTAAAAGAAGTTGGAGATACTATTGAAGCAGATGAGGCAGTTTTAGAAATTGCAACAGACAAAGTAGATAGTGAAGTACCAAGTGAAGTTGATGGTGTTTTAGTAGAAATACTATTTAACGCTGACGATGTTGTACAAGTTGGTCAAACCATAGCAATTATTGAAACCGATGGTGATACTGCCTCAGCAACTGAAGCACCTAAAACCGAAACTAAAACACAAGCAGATCCTGTTACTGCTCAAGAAGTAACAAAATCTGTAGAAACTGCTAAAGATAGTGTTGCGTCAATAACATCTAATGACGATCGTTTTTATTCGCCATTAGTAAAAAATATGGCAAAAGAAGAAGGTATTGCGCAATCAGAATTAGATGCAATAACTGGAACAGGTAAAGATGGTCGTGTGACTAAAAACGATATGATTGCTTATCTAAAGGATAGAGGTAATCAACCAGTAAAAGCTCAAGCAGCACCAATTGCGACTACAACTAAGACTACTGCACCAGCACCAAAAGCAACACCAATTGCTGCATCTGGTGAAGATGAGATTATTGAGTTAACCAGAATGGGTAAATTAATATCGCATCACATGGTACAATCTGTACAAACTAGTGCGCATGTGCAAAGTTTTATAGAAGCTGATGTTACAAATATTTGGAATTGGCGTAAAAAAGTTAAAGATGGTTTTGCAAAGCGCGAAGGTCAAAACTTAACGTTTACACCAATATTTATGGAAGCTATAGCAAAAGCGTTGCGTGACTTCCCGATGATGAATATTTCATTACAAGGTGATACAATCATAAAAAAGAAAAATATTAATCTAGGTATGGCTGCAGCTTTACCAGACGGTAATTTAATTGTACCTGTAATTAAAAATGCAGATCAATTAAATCTAGTTGGTATGACAAAGCAAGTTAATGATTTAGCTGGACGTGCTAGAGAAGGTAAATTAGCACCAGATGATATACAAGGAGGAACCTACACTGTTACCAATGTAGGTACGTTTGGAAGTATTATGGGTACGCCAATTATTAATCAACCTCAAGTAGGTATTCTAGCTTTAGGAGCAATTCGTAAAGTACCTGCTGTAATCGAAACTCCAGAAGGTGACTTTATCGGAATCCGTTACAAAATGTATCTGTCACACAGTTACGACCATAGAGTTGTTAATGGCGCATTGGGTGGACAATTTGTTAAAGCTGTTAAAGATTATTTAGAAGCTTGGGATAAAAACAGAGAGATCTAAACAACAAAACGTTATATATTAAAAAAGCACAATCTTAGGATTGTGCTTTTTTTATTTAAAATTTACTTTTAGGTTTGTAATGGTTAATCTAAAATATGCAAATCTCTTTTAATTCTTTGTTCAGTAGGTCTTAATAATGCCATGTATACTATTAATAATATTCCAAATACGATAAATTTTGGAAATATTATTAGTATAATAAATGCAGCTCCTTCAAGTATGGCATAGCGTACAATGGTAGCACTTTGATAGGCAACTAGTTTTTGTTTTAAGCTTAAATTATTTTCAATTTTAGAAACCAATCTTTTAAATAGTAGGTTGCTAAGTAAAAATGCAACAATTGGTATGGCTAAATAAATCATGTTTTCATTATTAATTTCAGGCATTTTTAGTTGACTAAAGTCAGATAGGTTGCCTAAAAAAAAGTATGCCATTATTAAACCGAATACTAATGCTATATGGATGATTTTAAAAATTTTTAATTGTTCTTGCATGTTTTAAATTTTTCTTAATTCTACGCGTCTGTTTTTTGTGCGACCTTGTTCTGTAGTGTTATCTTCGATTGGTTTTGTTTGTCCAAAACCTTTACTTTTGAGTCTGTTGGCGTCTATTCCTTCATCAATAAGCGAAATTTGTACAGATTTTGCTCGGTTTTCGGATAATTTAAGATTTGATTTCTCATCACCAACATCATCTGTATGTCCTTCAATACTAATTTTTAAATCTTTATTGTCTTTCATCATTTTAGTGATTTCATCAATGATTTCAAAAGATTCAGTTTTAATTCTTGATTTCCCTGTGTCAAAATTAATGTGTAATGAAGCAAAACCTTTTGTTTCAATGTCATTTAAAATGTCTTTAGCAGTTACTTTTTCGATGGTTTGTTTAAAATTTTCTAATTCAACAACACCAATATTTCCTGTTGACGTATCTGAATATATTTGAAACCCAATTTTTTTATCAACAGTCTTAAGGACATACATTCTGACTTTATCGTTAACCACATCACCAACATAAAATTTATTCATGTGTGCATATTGTTCGTTTGGAGAGGTTCCCCAAGTTTTAATAAGTTCGTTTGGTATTTTTTTATCCGAAACTAGGACAGCTCCTATAGATTTAAGGTATTCTTCAATACTTTTATCAAATAAGTATTGGTTCCATTGTTTGCTATTTGGATCCATTTGAATACTCATTTTATCAACACGTCCTTCTAAATCAAAAAGTGTAGTTCCATCAAACATTTGCAGTTTATGAAATTCATAAGACTGAGTACCACTATTACTTTTGTTAATCTTCATTGTTTTAGGAGGTGCAATATAAGGGTAGTCTCCAATGTCTTCAGTTGAGGTTGTGATATTATCCCAAGAAAACTTCGTGTCATTAGTTGTTGTTGGTTTTTCTGTAGAAGGTGAATCTGTTATTTTAGTTGTCGAAGTATTAACTGTTTTATTATCGTTAGTTATTATTTTTGTATCTTCTTTACAGGATAAAAAAAGTAGTGAAAGTGCTAGACTAGTGAAGATGATTTTTTTCATTATTTTGGTTTGATTAAAGCGTATTTTTCTTTTTGCAAAATTTAAATCTAATTTAGTTTAAATATATGACATAATCAAGCTATCAAATAATTACTGTTTTATTGTGTTTTTATTCTAAACCAAAAACACACAAACCGCTAATAAAAGCTAAGTTTGTGTGTTGCATTAAAACTAAATTTAAATATTAATTATACGACATCAGCAGTTTGTTTTTGAGTGATGTTTTTTTTTGTTTTAACTTCAAATTGATTGGAAGTGTTTTTTGTTCCACCAGCTTTTAAAGCCTTATCACCTGCAAAAAATGTTTTGTGGTCATCGCCAAGATCAGAACCTGCCATTCTTTGGTGTTTAACGCAAGCTACACCTTTACGTATTTCTTGTCTTTGTACGTCTTTAACATAAGCAAGCATCCCTTGATCTCCAAAATATCCAGCGGTTAAATCATTCATGTGTAATGCGGTTGTGTGATATGTTGGTAAGGTAATTAAGTGATGAAATATTCCAGCGTCTCTTGCTCCATCCATTTGAAAGGTTTTAATTTTTTGGTCTGCTCTAAAACATAATTCAGTATTGTCGTACTCTGCATCCATTAGGTTGTTACGGTCGTAAGCAGTCATGTTTTCTCCTTCAGCAAGCATTTCTTCAAATACTTGATTGCGGAAGTTTAAAGTCCAGTTAAATGATGGTGAGTTATTGTAAACCAATTTAGCATTTGGAATGACCGCTTTTACTTGGTTTACCATGTTTGCAATTTGTTTTACATTAGGTGTAGGTGTTTCTATCCATAACAGATCTGCTCCGTTTTGTAAACTTGTAATACAGTCTAAAACGACACGTTCTATATTTGTGCCTTCTCTAAATTTATATAAACCATTAGCTAATCTAACAGGACGTACCAATTTACCAGCTCTTTTAATTAGGACGTCGTTTTCTTTAGCTTCTGTAATGGCTATTTCTTCTGCTTCAACAAAATCTAAATATTTTGAAGCTAAATCACCAGGCTCTTGGCTAACAGGAAGTTTTTGAGTTAAACCTGCACCTTCAGAATCTGTTCTAGCTACAATTACACCTTCATCGACACCTAGTTCTAAAAATGCATATCTTACAGCATTTAGTTTGGCTATAAAATCTTCATGAGGTACTGTTACTTTTCCGTCTTGATGACCACATTGTTTAGCGTCAGATACTTGGTTTTCTATTTGTATAGCACAAGCTCCAGCTTGAATCATTTTTTTTGCTAACAAGTAGGTTGCTTCTTCATTACCAAAACCAGCATCAATATCTGCAATAATAGGAACAACATGTGTTTCAAAATTATCAATTTGAGCCTGTACGTCTTCGCCATTTTCTAGTTTTCTAAATAAATCGTTTAACTCAATAGCATCTGCTTGACGTAAAAAATCATAGATCTCTGCTATTAAATTTGGTACTGCAGTTTTTTCATGCATAGACTGATCTGGTAAAGGTCCAAATTCAGATCTTAATGCAGCTACCATCCAACCAGATAAGTATAAGTACCTTTTATTAGTAGTATTGTGGTGTTTTTTTACAGCAATCATTTTTTGCTGTGCCACAAAACCATGCCAGCATCCTAAAGATTGTGTGTATTTTGAGTTATCTGCATCATGCTCATCCATATCTTTTCTCATAATTGCTGCGGTATATTTTGCAATTTCGATTCCAGATTTAAATTGATTTTGTGTATACATTCTTGCTGCACTTTCAGGATTTATAGCATTCCAAGTGGTGCCAAATTTTGCTTTAAGTTGCCTTACTGTATCTAAAGCTGAGCCATAATTTGTTTGTGATAAATTTTTCATAATTTTGTGATACGTTATTTATTATTAATAATTAGATCCTGTTGATTGTTGCCGCAATCGCAGGATTGTTTTTTTATATGTATTGGTAAGCAGGAAGCGTTAAAAATTCTTCAAATTTGTCTGCTAAAACTAATTTATCAAATAAGTCTATAGCTAATTTAAATTTGGTGTCTTTAATATTTTCCTCACCAATTTCGGTTAATATTTTTTCTACTTCATCATTAAAAAGGGTGACATAAAGTTTCATGTCAAACGCACGTCCATCTTCTAAGATAACTTCGTTTTTTAGCCATTGCCAAACTTGTGTTCTAGAGATTTCAGCAGTAGCTGCATCTTCCATCAAGTTGTATAGTGCGACTGCACCATGACCTCTTAACCAAGCTTCTGTATATAAAATTCCGACATTAATATTTTTTCTAATTCCAGCTTCAGTAACAGTACCTTTTGGAACTTCCACTAAATCTTTTTCTGTAATACTTATGTCGTCACGTGTCACGTGTAATTGGTTTGGTGTTGGCATGTGTTTGTTAAATTCGGTTAAGGCAACATCTACTAATGCAGGATGTGCAACCCAAGTCCCATCATGTCCATTTTTAACTTCACGCTCTTTGTCTTTTCTTACTTTTTCAAGCGCTGCTAAATTTGCATATTCGTCATTTTTAATAGGTATTTGTGCAGCCATTCCACCAATAGCTAAAATGCCTCTTTTGTGACAACGTTGTATCACTAATTTTGAATACGCATCCATAAATGGTGTTGTCATAGTAACCTGATCACGATTAGGGACTACAAAGTTTGGGTGATTTCTGAATTTTTTGATGTAAGAAAAAATGTAATCCCAACGTCCACAGTTCAATCCAACAATATGTTCCTTTAATTCGTAAATAATTTCGTCAAGCTGAAAACTTGCAGTGATGGTTTCGACTAAAACAGTAGCTTTAAATGTACCTTCTTTTACTTTCAGGTATTCTTCTGCAAAAGTAAATACGTCATTCCACCATCTAGCCTCTAAGTAATGCTCCAATTTTGGTAAATAGAAGTAAGGTGCAGTATTATTTTTTAGTAATGTTTTTGTGTTATGAAACACGTATAAGCCAAAATCTATTAAACTACCAGAAGCTTCTTGTTTATCAAATGTAATGTGTCTTTCATTAAGATGTAACCCTCTTGGTCTAACTAATAATACAGCAGTTTCTGGCTTTAGTTGATAGGTTTTATTCTTTTTAGTATCTACTAATGTTATGGTTTTATTGTTAGCATCCATTAGGTTTTTTTGACCTTCGATGTTATTTTTCCAACTTGGAGCATTGCTGTCTTCAAGGTCTGCCATAAAGGTTTTTGCACCAGAATTTAATGCATTAATAACCATCTTTCTATTTACAGGACCTGTAATTTCTACACGCCTATCTTGTAAATCTTTTGGTATTGGATTTGCTGTCCATTCAGCTGTTCTAACGGATTCAGTTTCTTTTGGAAATTCAGGAAATTGACCTTTATCAAAAATTGCTTGTTGTTTGACACGCTCATCTAATAATTCTAATCTTCGATTGTTGAATTTTTCATGTAAAGCTGTTAAAAAAACTAAGGCTTCATCTGTTAAGATTTCTGGGTAGTAATTTGTAACGTCTCTAGAGAATGTAATTTTTGGTTGTTTTAAAAGAGTGTTTTCCATGGTGTTATGATTTTATATGACAATATTAAAACAAAGAATTGAATAAAACAAGCGAACGTTCGCTAAAAATGTTTTTTCGCCAAAATAGAATATTCGCAAAAAATGCTATATTTGTATTTATGGAAGAAGATTACATAAAACTAATATTTGGATTAAAGCTAAAGCAGATAAGGACTGATAAGAATTTATCCTTATTAGGATTGTCTAAACTTTCAGGTTTGTCAAAGTCCTATTTGAACGAAATAGAAAACGGAAAAAAATATCCAAAACCTGATAAGATTGCTATACTTTCTGAAAAATTGGATGTACCCTATGACCAAATGGTGTCTCTTAAATTGGACAAAAATTTGGCTCCAATTGGTGATCTATTACAGTCAAAAATTTTAAAAGAAATTCCTTTAGAACTTTTTGGAATTAAAGAAAGTAACCTGATAGATATCGTTGCTAATGCACCAGCTAAAGTCAATGCATTTATTAGCACAATTATTGAAATTGCACAAAATTATAACTTTAGTAGAGAAAGTTTTTATTTAGCTTCTGTACGATCGTTTCAAGAAGCGAATAATAATTATTTTGAAAACTTAGAGCAAAGTGTCTTGAAATTTGCGGAAGCCTACCATATAGATTTAAATGAAACAATTACATCTAAAGATTTAGAGGAGGTTTTAGTTGAAGAATATGGTTATACCATTGAAGCCAATGAGCTTAGTAAATATGAAGCTTTAGGTAATTTAAGGTCTATGTTTGTGCCTAAAACCAAAACTTTGTTGTTAGCTAATGAAATTGATGAGCCTCAAAGAACCTTTATCTATGCAAAGGAATTAGCTTATAATTTTTTAAAAATAGAACAACGTTTATATACGTTTCCTTGGATAAAATTTGACAGCTTTGATCAGGTTTTAAACAATTTTTATGCATCTTATTTTGCGGGAGCTTTAATTATACCAAGCGCAAAAATTATTTCGCAACTAAACCATATTTTTGAAAAAGAAACTTTTGATGCTTCATTATTTTTAAAGGCTATTGATAGTTACAATGCATCACCAGAATCGTTTTATCAACGTTTGACTAATGTTATACCCAAAGCATTTAATATTCAGAATTTGTTTTTTTTGAGGTTTACGCATAAAGCTAATAGTAAAAACTTTTATTTAAAAAAAGAATTACATTTATCACACCAACAATCTCCTCATGCAAATGAAACTAATGAGCATTACTGTAGACGTTGGGTGTCTTTAAAAATGCTAAAGGATATTAGTAAAAGTAAATCAGACCATGTTTTTGATTATCAAATTTCTAATTATAAAGACGATGGTGTAAAATACTTGGTGTTGTCATCTGCAACTAAAGATCCTTTTAAAGAGAATCATTACCGAAATATTACAATAGGTTTGTTAATTAATAGACAATTACAACGTAAGGTTAATTTTTTGCAAGATGAAATTATAGAAACCAAAAATGTAGGTGTGACTTGTGAGCGTTGTGCTATTAAAGACTGTAAGGATAGGGAAGTGCCTGCGGTTTTTTTAGAGAAAAAAGCAAAAAATAAAAAAATGGAATCTATAGTAAGTGAATTAACCACTAAGTTTTCTTAAACCCTAGTCGTATAATTTATACTAATGAGCCATAAATAAATCTGGAGGCTAAGGATTTACCAAAGAAGAATGCCGAAATAGCTAAAATACCATCACTTAGAGAAAACCATAGTTCTTTAGGAAGCATAACAATTGTCGTAATTGTAGCAATAACCATTAATCCACCAACAATGTATGAAGGTATTATGCTTGTCTTAGAAATTATTCCTGCAATGGTCATACCTGTTATAATGCCAAGAAAATGAGCAATTACAACAAACACTTTGGCGCCTATTGGTATTAAATGCATATTAGCTTTAATAGATTCCATATTATTTGGATCAATAGTCTCTGGTAATGGGTATAAATTATGACCAAGTAGTGTTTCAAAAATGTAAACTGTAACAGCTGCTACAATAAATCCAACGATGGTTGCTAGTATATTTTTAAGCATGATATTAAGTTTGAGACGTTAGTTAGTAATTAAATTTACAAAAAAATCCTAAAGCTTTCACTTTAGGATTTTAATTATTTTACAGTATATATTTTTAGTCGTTAACTAAAACCCATTCTCCTTTGTTAATTAAAGGTTCCGCTTGTTTATATTTTACTGTTTTACTTTCTCCAGTAATAATATGCTTGATATTTACTTTGTCATTACGACCAATTTTAGGTTGATCTCTAACAATAGTTTCTACTACTTGTTGTTGAGGTTGTGTGTTACTTGCTGCTCTGTTTTGTGCAGCACGCTCATCTAAGTTTTGTATTTCTTCTTTTTGTGTTTGAAGATTGTCTTTTTTACGTACTTCTCTGGCTTCACTAATAGCGTTAGTTGTTTCGGTAGGTAATTCTCCTTTAAATAAGAAAGAAATAACGTCCTTATTAACTTGGTCAATCATAGCTTTAAATAACTCAAAAGCTTCAAATTTATAAATTAATAAAGGGTCTTTTTGTTCGTGTACAGCTAATTGTACAGATTGTTTAAGCTCGTCCATTTTGCGTAAATGCGTTTTCCAGGCATCATCAATAATAGCAAGAGATATGTTTTTTTCAAAATCGGTAACTAATTGTTTTCCTTTAGTTTGATAAGCTTTTTCTAAATCTGTTACAACTTGTATGTTTTTAACACCATCAGTAAAAGGAACTACAATGCGTTTGTATTGGTCACGTTGATTTTCGTATACGTTTTCAATAACAGGAAATGCTATGTCTGCATTACGCTCCATTTTTTCTTTATAATGATCAAAGCCAGCTTTGTAAATGGTTTGAGCAATAGCTAAAGGTGTCATTTTATTAAACTCTGCTTCTGTAATAGGAGAAGACATTGAGAAGAATCTGATTAATTCAAATTCAAAATTCTTAAAGTCATTAGCAGCTTTGTTAGATTCTGCAATACCTTCTGAAGTATCATAAATCATGTTTGCTAAATCCACACGAAGACGTTCTCCAAATAAGGCATTGTAACGACGTTTGTATACAACTTCACGTTGAGAGTTCATAACATCATCATACTCTAATAAACGCTTACGAACACCAAATTGGTTTTCTTCAACTTTTTTCTGAGCACGCTCAATAGATTTAGAAATCATAGAATGCTGAATGACTTCACCTTCCTGTAATCCCATTCTATCCATCATCTTAGCGATACGCTCTGATCCAAATAATCGCATTAAATTATCTTCAAGCGACACGTAAAATTGAGAGCTTCCTGGATCTCCTTGACGACCTGCACGACCACGTAACTGTCTGTCTACACGTCTAGAATCATGACGTTCTGTACCAATGATGGCTAAACCACCAGCAGCTTTAACTTCGTCACTTAATTTAATATCTGTACCACGTCCAGCCATATTGGTTGCTATGGTAACTTGACCTGCTTTACCAGCTTGGTCAACTATTTCTGCTTCTTTTTTGTGTTGTTTGGCGTTAAGTACGTTGTGAGGTACTTTTCTAATAGATAACATTTTACCTAAAAGTTCTGAAATTTCGACACTAGTCGTACCAATTAATACAGGACGTCCAGCTGCAGAAAGTTTAGTAACTTCTTCAATAACTGCATTATATTTTTCACGCTTAGTTTTGTAAACTAAATCTTGTCTATCATCTCTAGCAATTGGTCTGTTGGTAGGGATTTCTACTACATCTAATTCGTAAATTTCCCAGAATTCTCCAGCTTCTGTAACAGCAGTACCTGTCATACCAGATAGCTTTTTGTACATTCTGAAGTAATTTTGAAGCGTTACCGTTGCAAAGGTTTGGGTTGCGTCTTCAATTTTTACGTTTTCTTTGGCTTCAATTGCTTGGTGTAATCCATCGCTATAACGACGACCATCCATGATACGACCAGTTTGCTCGTCTACAATCATAACTTTATTATCCATGACCACATATTGTGTGTCTTTTTCAAATAAAGCATAAGCTTTAAGTAATTGATTTAATGTGTGAATACGCTCTGACTTGATTCCAAAATCACGAAATAAATCTTCTTTAAGATTAGCTTCTTCTTCCGACGATAAGTTTTGAGCTTCAATTTTTGCAATTTCAACACCAATTTCTGGCATTACAAAAAAGTCAGGATTATCTTTTCCAGATAAATAATCAACCCCTTTATCAGTTAATTCTATCTGATTATTTTTTTCTTCAATAACATAGTACAGTTCTGCATCAATCTTAGGCATTTCGCGATTGTTGTCCTGTATGTAATAGTTTTCGGTTTTTTGAAGAATTTGTTTTACACCTTCTTCACTTAAAAACTTAATTAGGGCTTTGTTTTTAGGAATACCTCTATAAACACGTAGTAGTTTAAAACCACCTTCTTTAGTGTCACCTTCGGCAATAAGTTTTTTAGCTTCTACTAAAACTTGAGTTAAATATTTACGTTGTGTATTAACTATATCGTCTACTTTTGGCTTAAGCTCAGTAAACTCATGTACGTCTCCTTTTGGTATTGGACCAGAAATAATTAACGGTGTACGTGCGTCATCTACTAATACAGAATCGACCTCATCCACAATTGCATAATGGTGTGGACGTTGCACTAAATCTCCTGGTGCATGTGCCATATTATCACGAAGGTAGTCAAAACCAAACTCGTTATTGGTACCATAAGTGATGTCTGCGTTGTATGCTTTGCGACGTGCATCACTATTAGGTTGGTGGTAATCTATACAGTCAATACTTAAACCATGGAAGTTAAATATTGGAGCCATCCATGCGCTATCACGTTTTGCTAAATAGTCGTTTACAGTTACTAAGTGTACACCTTTACCAGCTAACGCATTAAGGTAAACAGGCAATGTTGCTACTAAGGTTTTACCTTCACCAGTTTGCATCTCGGCAATTTTACCTTGGTGCATTGCTACACCACCAATAAGTTGTACATCATAATGTACCATGTCCCAAGTTATAGCTTTACCAGCAGCATCCCAAGAGTTAGACCAAGTTGCTTTGTCGCCTTCAAGGGTTACAAAATCTTTGTCTCCAGATAGGTTTCTGTCAAATTCATTTGCAGTTACCGTAATTGTTGGATTGTCCTTAAAACGTTTAGCAGTTTCTTTTACAACAGCAAAGGCTTCAGGTAATATGTTATTTAATGTTGCTTCTGTAGCAGTGTACGAGTCGTCTTTAATTTTATCAATTGCAAGGTAGATGTCCTCACGTTTATCGATGTCTTCAGTCGCTTCAGCTTCTGTTTTTAAAGCTTCAATTTTACTGTAAAATGGTTCTCTTGTTTCAGCTATTATAGCTTTAAACTCATCTGTTTTAGCTCTTAATTGATCATGAGATAAAGCGCTTAGGGCTTTTTCAAAAGATTTAATTTTATCTACTATTGGTGTGATGGCTTTGACGTCTTGTTTAGACTTGTCGCCAACAAACACTTTTAGTACGGAATTTAAAAAACTCATAGTTTTTGTGTTTTATTTAAGATGAAAGACTTTGGTTTTAAAGGCTTTCATGTTTAGTTTTTAATAGGTTAAGTTGCTTTGCTTAATAGGTTAGCAACTTTAGGTTTGTTAATACTTTGTCAATCGCATGATTACCTACGATTGATAATTTTTTTAAAGACACAAAAAAGTGTTTTTAAAACGGGCTTAAATATACGTTTTTAGCTGCGCTTAGCTAAATTTTAAAGCACAAAAAAAGTCTCTAATTGAGACTTTTTTGTACTATTTGATGTTATTAATATTCATCCTCATTCCAGAGGTAATCTTCGTCAGTTGGATAATCTGGCCAAATTTCTTCTATAGAATCGTATGAATCTCCTTCATCTTCAATAGATTGTAAATTTTCTACAACTTCTAAAGGTGCTCCTGTTCTAATTGCGTAGTCAATAAGCTCATCTTTAGTTGCTGGCCAAGGTGCATCACTTAAATAAGATGCTAGTTCTAATGTCCAATACATTTCTTATGCGGTTTTTATTTTTGCAAAAATAAATTTTTAGTTTAAATAGTCAAGAAAAAAGTGAATTATTTTTTCATTAAAAAAAAGAACGTCTTTTAAACTGAAACTACTTGATACTAAAGTATTTTGCAGTGTTATTAATCACAGTGCTTTATAAAACGGTTTACTTTTTTTCCGGAATCCACTTTACTTCGTCTGCTTGTAAGTCATGAGACAATTTTCGTGCCAATACAAAAAGATAGTCAGATAGACGGTTTAAATAGGTTAAAGCATTAGCTTCAAAAGGTTCTAAATCGTTAAGTGCTGATGCTAAGCGTTCTGCACGTCTACAAACCGTTCTGGCAATGTGACAGAATGACACAGTTTGGTGTCCACCTGGTAACACAAAATGTGTCATTGGTGGTAAAGCTTCATTCATACCATCCATTTCACGTTCTAGAATGGCAATGTCTTCATCTGATATTTTATTAATGTTTAATCGCTCTTTTCCGTTTTTTAAGATTGCTTTTTCTGGGTCTGTGGCTAAAATAGCTCCTACCGTAAACAGTTTATTTTGAATGACAATTAAAATGTCTTTGTATAATGTGTTGATGTTTTGATCTCTTATCAATCCAATATATGAATTAAGTTCATCAACCGTTCCGTAGCTATCAATCCTAATATGGTGTTTTGGTACGCGTGTGCCTCCAAACAAAGCAGTTGTACCTTTATCTCCTGTTTTAGTGTAAATTTTCATGTTTACGAAGTTAAAAGTTATTAGTTTAAAAGTGAAACTAATTTTTGTAAAATGTGACTGTTAAAATGAAATTTAAAAAAGATTGTAAGACGTTTAGAGGTAGAGTTATTTGTTACAGAATAAGTTTACAGTCTTATTGTAAAATGTTCTTTAGCTTGTTCTTGTCGGAAAAATACAAACCCAAAAGCATAAGTATCTATAGTAACAGTTACTTTAGGGTGTTTTTTGATAGTTTCCCAAGCTTCAGTCATGTCTTTTGACCAATAAATATCGTCAAAAATTAGTATTGAATCATTGTGGGTTTTTGGTAGTAATGCCTCAAAATAGTATAAGGTAGCTTGTTTGTTGTGGTTACCATCACAATAGATTAAATCGTAGGTGATTTGTGAGTCTAACTGCTGGATCACTGTTTTGAAATCACCTGTTTTTAAAGTAATATTATTTAAGTCGAAATGTTTAAATTGGTCTCTAGCTACTTCCGAAATATTTGGACAGCCCTCTATTGTGGTAATGTTTGCTTCAGGATTACCTAAAGCTAAAGCTTGAGTAGCAACACCTAAAGAGGTTCCTAATTCAAGAATGGTGTTGGGTTTAAAATAATTAGCAAGTCTGTATAGTAATTTAGCTTCTTTGTAACTTGAGCCAGCTACTTTAGTGATTTGTGATATGGTTCTGGAATTGCCTTTAAAAACTTGACTTCCTGCGCCTAAATCAGTAACCTTTATTATAGTCTTATTTTGTATGAGTTGTTTTTGGTAAGCTTTTATTGTTTTGTAAGCTTGTTGTTTTTTTGAATTATAAAAACATTTAGTTACTAAATTATATACAAAAGGCGAGTGGACACCATGTTGATTGGTTGATTTTAAAAGTATTTTAAAATACTGTTTAATTTGGTATAGCATATAATGCTTTATTTTTTGAAGATGTAGTAATTATTAAAAGTTGATTGTTTTAAGATTCTTTTAATTTATTAAATGCTTTGATTTGATTTTTTAAATCAGCATTTTCTTTTTTTAAATCTATAATTCTTTCTTTTTGTAATTCGATCATATAATCCAATTGATTAACATCTATTTCTGGTATTTCATTGGATACACCTCTAAATAGCCAATTTGCATCTAAATCTTCAAATTCATTCAATATTTTGTATATTTTATCTGTACCAAAAACTCTTCCGTTTTTAATATTGCTAATTTGACTACCAGAGAAACCTAACTTCCTGGCAGTGTCATTAATTCCTAAACCTTTGTTTTTTAAGTATTTGTAAAATCTAAGTCCTACTTCGTTAAATTCAGGCATTAAAATATTATGGTTTTAATAATAATTACGTTGTTCAATATAATGTATAATCAGACAAAATATTATATATTCGCACAAAAAAATGAATATTTAATCATTTTAACAAATATAATATTACAATAATTAATAAATAAATAATACAAAACCCCTAAATTATGTCTGATTTTTTAAATCAATTTGCGAGTGAATTGAAAGAGAATGTTTCTGGATATCTAGCAGTGACAGTAACTGAAATTAAAAGTGGAATTTCATACTATTCGGATTCAATATCTCCAGATTTTGATCCAGAACTTGCAGCAGCATTTAACCTTGAAGTTGTAAAAGCTAAACTGAAGGCTATTGAAGTTTTAAATTTAGATCAGAGTATTGATGATATATTAATAAATATAACTGGTCAAATTCATATTATTGATATTTCTGAAGATAATAAATACTTTATTTATTTAGCAGTTGATTCAACTAAATCTAATTTAGGTATGACTAAGTCGTTATTAAATAAGTACAAGAATAAACTGTCTGGTAAGCTATAAGTTTTCTTACTTTAAAATAAAAAAAGCACAATAATTTTATTGTGCTTTTTTTATGTTTGAATCTAACTCTAGTTTTGGTCTTCTAATTTTTCGGCAAGTTCCATCCAGCGCATTTCTTTTTCTTCAATGCTATCTAAAATGGCTTGTATTTTATTAGATAATTCATTGATTTGATCTTGTGTTAAATCGGGATTTAAAAACTTCTGTTCTATTTCTTTTTTATCAAACTCTAAGGATTTGATTT
Source organism: Olleya sp. ITB9 (assembly GCF_001315805.1). NCBI lineage: Bacteria > Pseudomonadati > Bacteroidota > Flavobacteriia > Flavobacteriales > Flavobacteriaceae > Olleya > Olleya sp. ITB9. Next base: position 12,940 of record NZ_BCBW01000057.1, on the reverse strand, counting down.
TGCTTTCTAGATTATTATATTCTTTTTGCTCGTTATAAGACAATGCAGTGTTGTTGTCTTTTTTCCAGTTTTTCTTTTCTTTTTTGTCTTCAGAATTTGATGTGTTCTCTGGAGGTTTACTGTCTTCGTAAGTACGATAATCTGTGTAGTTACCTGGAAAATCTTCGACAACACCTTCGCCTTTAAATACTAAAAGATGGTCTACAATTTTATCCATAAAATAACGGTCGTGTGACACCACAATTAGGCAACCAGGAAAGTCTAGTAAAAAGTCTTCTAATACATTTAGTGTAACAATATCAAGGTCGTTGGTAGGTTCATCAAGTATTAAAAAGTTAGGGTTTTGTATTAAAACGGTACATAAATATAAACGTTTACGCTCTCCACCACTTAGTTTTTCAACAAAATCGTATTGTTTTTTTCTGTCAAATAAAAAGCGCTCTAATAATTGTTGCGCGCTAATTTGACGTCCTTTTTTTAATGGAATATAATCACCAAACTCTCTAACAATATCAATTACTTTTTGACCTTCTTTAGGATTAATACCTGCTTGAGTATAGTATCCAAATTTTACGGTTTCACCAATAATTATTTTTCCACTATCAGGTTGTGTGGCTTGGGTAAGCATGTTAAGAAAGGTAGATTTTCCTGTACCGTTTTTACCAATAATACCAACACGTTCGCCACGTTGGAAATTGTAATTAAACTTGTCTAAAATGGTTTTATTTTTAAACGCTTTAGAAAGGTTAACCATTTCTACAATTTTGCTTCCTAAGCGTTCCATATTAAGTTCAAGCTCTACCACATGGTCATTTCTACGTTTATGGGCTTTGTGCTTTATTTCGGCAAAATCATCAATTCTAGATTTAGATTTTGTGGTACGTGCTTTAGGTTGGCGACGCATCCAAACCAATTCTTTTTTAAATAATTGTTTGGCTTTACCAGTTTCTACTTGCTCTCTGGCAACACGTTCTTCCTTTTTTTCAAGGTAATAAGAGTAGTTTCCTTTGTAGCTGTATAACTCGCCATGGTCAAGTTCTATAATTTCGTTACACACACGTTCTAGAAAAAAACGGTCGTGAGTCACCATAAATAAGGTGATGTTTTCTTTAGCAAAAAAAGCTTCAAGCCACTCGATCATTTCTAGGTCTAAGTGGTTGGTAGGCTCGTCTAAAATTAATAAATCAGGTTTGTTAATTAAAGCATTGGCTAGACTTAGACGCTTTTTTTGTCCACCAGATAAACTACTTATTTTTTGATCTAAATCGTCTAATTTAAGTCTGAATAATATTTGTTTGTATTGTGTTTCAAAGTCCCAAGCATTGTGTCTATCCATTTGCTCGAAAGCTTTTTGGTAGACGTCTTCATCTTCAGGATTAAGTAATGCTTTTTCGTAATTTTTAATAATATCTAACACAGGATTGTCTGCGTCAAAAATAGCTTCTTCAATAGTAAGCTTTGGATCTAGTACAGGTTCTTGTGGTAAAAAAGCGACTTTAATATCTTTTCTGTAAATAATATTACCTTGGTCAGGCACATCAAAACCAGCTAACATTTTTAGTATGGATGTTTTTCCAGTTCCGTTTTTAGCAACAAAAGCAATCTTTTGATCTTTATGAACGCTAAACGAAATGTTTTCGAATAAAGTTAATTCGCCATAAGATTTGGCAATGTTTTCTACAGTTAAATAATTCAAGACGTTAATTTTTTTACAAAGATGGTTATTTTAGATGAATAGAAGAAAAGAGAGTAGGGGAAAAGTGAATGCCAAGCTGTAAGTCGGTTTTTATATTTGAAAAGCAATAATATTATATTTGAAGAAGAGTACTAACGAATCTTATTTTTGTGACATTAAAACAGGTATTTAATTGAATAACAAAATCATGAAAATACAGACCTGTTATTGATGTATTTTACTTTTTGTAAAAGTCCAAAAACGTCGATATATGTTTTGTTTTTCAGGTTGAAAGGTTATATTTGTGACTTATCAAACGTCTTATTAATGAAGCAAATTATTATGTGTATTGTTGTTGTACTTGGTTTTTTAAGTACATCTTGTATTACTCAAAAGGACGTGGTTTACCTTCAGGATAAAGGAGCTGTTGTTAACGATTCTTTACAGATCCAAGCTTTAGCAACACCTTATAGAGTGCAAGTCAATGATTTGCTAAGTGTAAATGTTAAGGCAGAAAAAAAAGAAATTAACGATTTAGTACAAATATTTAATCCAACAACTAATATTGTTAATGATTCTGAACAGTCATTGTATTACAATGGTTTTACTGTGGATTTACATGGTAATATCGAGTTTCCTATTTTAGGAGAAGTTAATGTTTTAGGCTTTACAACTGATGAAGTCGAGCAAAAAGTAAAGGATGTTATACTTCAAAAATATTTAAAAGACACTGCAAAAATATTTGTAACTGTTAAGTTGTCTGGTTTAAAATACACTACTCTGGGTGAAATAAGTAACAAAGGAACTCAAGTGTTATATCAAGATCGTGTTAATATTTTAGAAGCTATTGCTAATGCTGGAGATATTTTAGATACAGGAGACCGTAAAGATGTACTTATTGTGAGGCAATACCCTAATGGTCAAAAAATACACCACATAGACTTGACTGATATTGCAGCAATGCAATCTGAATTTTATTACATCCAACCCAATGATTTAATTATGGTTAAACCATTAAAACGTAAATCTCTAGGAGCAGGACAAACCGCTACACAAACGTTAACTACAATTGCTAGTATCTTTTCGGTATTAGTAAGCACTTATTTTTTAGCACGTAATTTATAGATTATGGAAGATCATTTAAGTAACGGTAATTCTCAAATGTTTGACTTTAAGGCTTTTGTTTACAGAGCTATTAGTTACTGGAAATGGTTTGTGTTATTATTAATTGTGGGCTTGTATGTTGTTTATCAACAAAATATTAGACGCGAGTTTCCTTATACACTAGAAGCCTCTTTAACTGTACAAGATGATAAAAACCCTTTATTTACTTCTAATACAAGTTTGGTTTTTAACTATGGTGGTATATCAGGAAAAGTTCAAGAAGTGTTGCTTAATTTAAAGTCAAGAAAACATCATGAGAAAGTAGTCGATAGTTTAAACTTATATTTAACCTATTCTACACAAGGACGTTTTTATAAAACAGATATTTATGGTAGTCAGCCTTTTAAGTTTGTTGGTTTAGATAGTGCTTATCAGGTTATAGGTCAGCCAATAAAAATTAATTTTAGTGACGCTAATACTTTTACTTTATCTTATGATTTTGGAGAAGCAACCAAAGTTACTGCTCAAAATTATCTAGATAAAAGCATTAAGACAATTGCTTTAAAGACACCAACGTTTTCTAAGTCCTATACTTTAAATGAATATATAGATTTGCCTTTTTTTAAAGGTAGTATTGTGAAAATTAAATCTAAAGACATAGCTATAAATACAGACTATTTTATTCAGTATAACAACTTTAACAGTACTGTATCTTCTTTTGTAAATAATTATGCTGTCACCAATCAACAAGGTTCGCCATTGTTAGTGACTAGATTAACTAATAAAAATAAAGCTAAAATTGTTGATTATATTAATACGTCTGTTTTTATTTTAGAACGTGATCAATTGCAACGTAAAAATCAATATGCCATAAATACAGTTGCTTTTATTGACAAACAATTAGCAAGGGTTAAGGGTCAGTTAAACAGAAAAGCAGACTCGTTAAACGACTTTATGCGTAGTAATAAGATATTTGATTTAGAAAATGAAAGTACTTTGCTATCGGCTAAAATTGAAGGTTATAATGATCAAAAAGAAATACTGAATCAATCGTTACTGTCTTATGATTTATTAAAAAATTACTTATTAACAAGTCAGGACTTTACAAGTTTTCCTGCGCCAGCATTACAAGGGATTGACGATCCAAATATTTCGGCAAGTATTTCTAAGATTATAAGTTTGTCCATACAAAAATCTACTTTAGAATCTTCCGTAAGAGATAATGTTTCGGTATTTGGTGATTTAAATAATCAGATAGAATCATTAAAGAATGTGATGTTAGAAAACATTGCTTCGGTTAAAACCAACATTGGTTATCAAATTCAATCTATCAATTCAAAAATATATAGTTCAGAAAGTCAATATTCTACTTTACCAGAAAGTCAACAAAAATTAGAAGCTATTGAGCGCGAGTATTTACTTAGTCAAAGTACTTATAATTTGTATTTGGCTAAACGTGGTGAAGCCGATTTAATAAAAGCCTCTAATATTTCTGATATTATTTTAATTGAGCCAGCAAAAGATATAGGTCAAGGTCGTAATAAGGTTAACCTTAGCATACGCTATGTGTTTGCTGTTTTGGCAGCTTTAATACCAATTATAATACTTGCTTTTATTATTACATTTTTTGACAATAAAATACATGTTCCGAGTGATTTAGAAAAACTGGCTAATATTCCGTTATTGGGTGTTGTCGGTAAAAATGATACAGATAATAATTTGGCAGTATTTAATAAGCCTAAATCAGCAGTAGCAGAGGCATTTAGAGCTGTACGTTCTAGCCTTCAATTTATATATAAAAAGCATGAATTAGAAGGGACTAAAACCGTTATGGTGACGTCTTCAATTAGTGGAGAAGGTAAAACGTTTTGTTCTATTAATATAGCATCTGTTTTCGCTTTAAGCGGAAAGAAAACCGTGTTAGTAGGGTTAGATTTACGTAAACCGAAGATTTTTGGCGATTTTGATATTGATAATTCTATTGGTGCAGTTAATTATTTAATAGGTCAAAAGAATTTATCTGAAGTCGTGCAAAAGACTAAAGTTGAACATTTGGACGTCATAACCTCTGGACCTATTCCTCCTAATCCATCAGAATTATTGATAGGTGAACAAATGGATCGTTTTATAGAGGAGTTAAAAGCGAATTACGATTATATTGTTTTAGATACACCACCTCTTGGTTTAGTAGCCGATGCGTTTGAGTTAATTGAATATGCGGATGCGTCTTTATATGTTGTACGTCAGGATTATACTAAAAAAGAAATGCTAGGTTTAATTAATGATAAGCATAATAAAGGAGAGGTAAAAAACATCAGTTTTTTGTATAACTTTTATGATCAAAAAGGAAAGTATGGTTATGGTTATGGTTACGGTTATGGCTATGGTGCCTATGGTAATGGCTATCATGAAAATGAAGTAGAAAAGCTAACGGTATTAAATAAAATTAAAGGACTGTTTAAAAAGTAACCGTATAATTTTAAAAAAAAATAAATAACAAACATTGAATTCTGTTTCAGAAAATAACGACTGGTTATATACAATTTCACCTAAACGAAAATTAATAGATCTTAATTTTAAAGAAATTTGGCGTTATCGTGACTTGCTATTCTTGTTTGTTAAACGCGATATTATAACTCAGTATAAGCAAACCATATTAGGTCCATTATGGTATTTTATACAACCCTTGTTTACAGGAGTTATATTTACTTTAATATTTAATAATCTAGCAGCAATACCAACAGGAGATGGTATCCCTTCGTTTTTATTTAATTTAGCAGGTATCACGTCTTGGAACTATTTTAGCACCTGTTTGACAGGTACAAGTAATACGTTTTCAGCTAATCAAGGTATTTTTGGAAAGGTGTATTTTCCTAGGGTTATCACACCTTTATCTGTGGTGTTTTCAAATTTGTTAAAATTCGGAATTCAACTTTTAGTATTTACTATTTTTTACCTGTATTTTGTTTTCTTTACTGAAACAGCTTACAGCGCATTACCACAATTAGAAATACTATTACTTCCTGTTTTAATAACTTTTATGGGCTTGTTTGGTTTAGGATTTGGAATGATTATCTCGTCCATGACTACTAAATACAGAGATTTAACTTTCTTGGTTGGTTTTGGCGTCCAGTTATTAATGTATGCTTCGGCTGTGATGTATCCCTTGTCTTATTTTAAGGAAAAAGTACCTGAATATTCTTGGATTGTTGAGTATAACCCAATGACTACCATTATAGAGTTGTTTAGATATATGACCTTGGGTGTTGGTGAGTTTTCAATATCAAAATTTATTTATGCTGGAAGCGTCAGTATTATAGTGTTTTTGATTGGATTGGTCATTTTTAATAAAACGGAAAAGTCTTTTATTGACACGGTTTAGTTTGGTTATTAGTGAGGTAGTGAGAAGTGAAGCGTGAGTATTTAGAAGTGAATAGTGAAATAGATAAAAAGAAGAATGATTAGTTTTTTTGTTTTTTATTATTCTTTAAATATTATGTAATATTTTAATTAGGTGTTGGATTAGTTCTTCTTTAGTATATCTCCCTTTTGTTTTGAACAGGAGATATTTTTGTTTAACAGTTTTTTAATCTTTTGAAGCACTTTTGTTAGTTTTTTACTAAAGTGGTTAACTCTGGTGCATTACCATGAACTATCTATGGCTTTACTATGGAGTATCTATGGAGTATCCATGAAGTATCTATGGAGTAGCTATTTATTGTATTCTTGAATTACATAAAAATAATCTTCACTTAAAATTTTTATAGTTCCACAAAAGTATAAATTAAAATTAACGTTAATTTAATGCTAATCTATTTTGTGCATTAAACAAGGCGTGTATTTAAGCAGGTATTTCCTACATTTTAACGAATTTAATTGCCAAACATTCATCTTCTTACCCCTTTTTGTCCTTTTTTTTAAGATAATTGCGGAATTATAGGTTTTTGTGTGTAAAGGAAACCTAGACTAACCAAATGTACATGCTTATGGAAATTTTTACTTATACTAAGTTAAAAATCAATTACTCATTTTTTTATTTTATTTTTTTGTTTTTTTCTCATTTAGTGGCTTAGCTCAATGTGATATTACAGGTATATCAACGTCAATGATATCTACATGTAATAATAATGGAACAGTATCAGATCCTTCAGATGATACTTTTACTGCAGATATAACCGTTATATTTGATACACCACCAGCAACAGGGACATTAGATTTGACAGGTGATAGCGGAGTAATATCTGTACTTGTATCTGATTTAATCACTAGTACTTCACATACATTTAGTGGAGTATCAATGATTGCTGATGGAACTTCTATAGATATAACAGCAACCTTTTCAGACGATGTAACTTGTAGTTTTAATGAACCTGTAGCTGGATTGGCTCCAGCTTCATGTAGTCCAGATTGTGAAATAACAAATATAACTGTTAGTAATATATCTACTTGTTCTGATGCGGGAACTCCAGTAAATCCTGATGATGATACTTATACTGCAGATATTACAGTAACATATTCTAATCCGCCTTCTAGTGGAGATATAATCCTTACAGGAGATACAACAACAAGTATTTCTGTTGCTGCTGCATCAATAGGTGCAACATCCTATACTTTTCAAAATGTTACCATGCCTGCAGATGGAGGTCCTATAGATGCAACAGTAGCATTTTCAGGTGGCGCATCTACATGTACTTTATCTGTTTCTACAGGAACTGCTCCAGCTTCATGTAGTCCAGATTGTGAAATAACAAATATAACAGTCAGTGATATTTCTGTTTGTTCTAATAACGGAACACAAGGAGATCCAAGTGATGATACTTATACTGCAGATATTACTGTTACATATTCTAATCCACCTACAAGTGGTAATATAGTGCTTTCTGGCGATGGATCAAGAACTGAGACTATATCTATAGGTTCAACATCTCATACTTTTCAAGATGTTACCATGCCTGCAGATGGAGGTCCTATAGATACAACAGTAACATTTTCTGGAGGTACATCTACGTGTACTTTGTCTGTTTCTACAGGTAATGCTCCAGCTTCATGTAGTCCAGAATGTATAATTACTAACATCACAGCAGATAATATCTCTATCTGTAATGATGGAGGAACACAAGGATCAGGTCAAGGTGGAGATGATACATTTACAGCAGATATAACAGTGACGTATGATTTTGTTCCTGCTTCTGGTACATTGGATTTAACAGGAGATTTACTAACACCAACAGCAGTTGGAGTTGGAGGTTTGGATTCTCCGACAAGTCATACTTTTGTAGGAGTACAGTTTACTTCAGATGGTGGACCTGTAAATTTGTCTGCAGATTTTTCGGACGCTTTTACAAGTTGCATTTTTAATAATTCAAATGTTTTTACAGCACAATCGCAATGTAGTGAACCAGTAGGTAATGGTGGTTTAGCTTTAAATAAAAGTCATTGTGATTGGGGATATACTACTAACGATACTTATATTATAAGATATTCAGGTAGTCTAGTTAACAATGGTACAGATCCTGTATACAATGTTAGTATTATAGACGATTTAGGAGGTGCGTTTGGTAATGATGCTTTTATTGATGGTTTTATTTCAAGATCAGTTGGTCCTAACATAGATGGTTGGTCTCTTAATGCAGGTTTTAATGGTACTACAGATGAAGAATTGCTAAGTACAACAGTACTTAATGAGCTTGCACCAGGAGAAAGTATAACTTACGGGTTTTGTGTAGAGGTTACAGCAGATCCATCATTAGATGGTACAAGTATAACTAACACAATTGTAGCAACCGCAAATAATTCAGTAAACGGAGAAGCTTATACAATATCAGCTACAGATGTAGAAACTTTTGAAGAAAATTTATCTATATTAAGTGCTGGGTTAGAGGTGGACGATGCAACACCATCTGTAAATACGGATGGTACGGTAGATTTCTTTTATACTATAACATTAAGGAATTCAGGATCTGGAATAGCTTCAGATGTACAATATGTAGATTCTTTTGATCATTTGTTTTCAAATGGAATACCAATAAACACATTAACTGTAACTCAATTATCTGGAACTTTAAATCCAAACCCAGATTTTGATGGAGGCTCAGGTATAATAGGAACTTCAACAGATTTATTAGTTTCGGGTCAGACTATGGCTCCAAATGCAACAGCTAGTTTTAGAGTTGATTTAAATGTTGGTCCTACAGGAAATCAAACCACAAGAAATACTCAAGGTGTTTTTTCAGGAACAGACGCAAATGGCATAACAGTATCTGATACCTCTAGAAGAAATTTGACAGCTCTACATGATGAAGAGCAATGTTTTTGTGAGCAAACCCCTGTGAGAATTCAGTTTGTGCCAATTCCAATTGTTACAAAAACTATTATAAACAATGATCCAGCAGGAACATTAGGAAATAGAGATATTACATTTCAAATAGAAATAGAAAATGATCCAACATCTCCAGTCGATTTATTTAATCTTCAAGTAGTCGATGATATTGAAGCAATGTGTCCAGGTAATATTGTTAGTGTTGGAGCTCCGCAAATTACGACTTCAACAGCAACTGTAGATCCTGTATTAAATACATTTTACACAGGACAAGGTTTAAATAATATTTTTGAAAATAATACCGGTCAATTTGCTCCAGGTGAAAGACTAATATTAACAATTGATGTTGAAATAGCATTACCATGTACAGGAGATAATGTTGCAACTTTTACAGCAACAGATCCAAACGGTACAGTTTTAGCACCAGTAACTTCTTCTGTTAGTATAAATAATCCTCCAGAAGCTGATGATGATACAGATACGACTAATGTTGATACACCAATTACTATTGATCCTTTAAGTAATGATACAGATCCTGATTTAGATTCAATAATTATTTCAGAGGTTGATGGCATTGAAATAACAGAGGGTGGCGCACCAGTTGTTTTATCTGATGGAACAATTGTTCAATATATAAGTGGAGAGTTACTTATTACACCTCCTTCAGGAAGTAATGCTCCAATTTCTTTTCCTTATACAGTACAAGATCCATTAGGTAATGAGGATACAGCAAACATTTTTATTAATATAAATACGTGTTCAATAACAACTATTACATTATCAAATATATCTGCTTGTAATTCTGGAGGTACAACAGGGGATTCTACAGATGATACATTTACAGCTGATGTTACTATAAATTATACAAATCCTCCAGGAGAAAATCCAGTTGGATCAGGTCATTTAATATTATCAGGTGACGCTACAGCATCTGTTAGTGTAACAGCATTAGATTCTGCTACTTCGCATACTTTTACAAATGTAACTTTTAGTGCAGATGGAGGTCCAGTGGACTTAATCGCTGAATTTGATAATCCAAATGGTTGTTCTATTTCACAAACTGCTGGTACAGCTCCGGACTCTTGTAGTATTGCAGTAGCTGATATAGGCGTAACAAAAACTTTAAATGAAAGTGGACCTTTTCAACCAGGAGATACAGTATCATGGACAGTTGTTGTTAGTAATTTAGGAACAGATACTGCTACAAATGTAATCCTTTCAGATACACCTACTAATGTTACAATAACAAACATTTCAGGTGGTGGATGTACTACATTGCCATGTAATTTAGGCTCTGTTTCTGCAGGTTCACCTGCAAACGATGTTATTGTTATTGTAACAGCTACTATAGATGGTGCAGGAGCATTTTCTAATACAGCATCAGTTTCTGCAAGTGAAGTTGATAATAACCCAGCAAATGATATAGATGATGGATCCGATGGAAATAATGACGGTATTGCTATTGGAGAAGCAAATCTTGTTACAGTTAAAACGCTATTAAGCTCAGATACAACTCCATCAGAGGGAGCTGTTGTAACATATATAATTACAGTTAATAATAACGGACCAGATGATGCTACAAATGTAGTATTAGAAGATACAATTCCTGTTCAATTAACAGCAACTTCAAATAATGGATTAACAGGGGGTGATCAACCATCAACATATGTTGAACCTAATTGGACCATTCCTTTAATAGAAAGCGGTCAATTTGTAACGCTTATAATTGAAGGTACTGTAAATTTAGGAGAAGATGGAAATACAATAACTAATATCACTACAGCTGCTATTACAGCAGATCAAACTGATCCAACTACAGCAGGAGATGATTTAAATGAAAGTGTTACCGTAGACGGTTGTATTGATACTGATGGTGATGGTGATTGCGATAGCACAGATCCTGATCCAGCAGATCCATGTAATTTTACACCTGGTAGTATTGCAGATCCAACAAACTCTATTTGGGCATCAGCAGATTGTGATGGAGATGGTGATCCTAATGGTTCGGATCCAAATCCGAATAATCCATGTGAATTTACTGCAGGTACTACTGCTCCTTCAGATCCAATGATGCCAGGGACTCCTGCTCAAACAGCTTATGATATTTGGGCAGCAGAAGATTGTGATGGAGATGGCGTTACAAATGGACAAGAAGTTATAGATATGACTGATCCTTATGATGAATGCGAATATCTACCGGTTAATCAAGATTACACAACTACAACAGCTCAATTCCAAGATGAAGATTGTGATGGTGACGGAGTAACAAATGCAAACGAAATAGATCCTGATGGAAATGGTGTTGATGATGGTAATGGAACGGATCCATTTGATCCTTGTGATTATGAACCTTTATTGGTGACTGAAGCACAAACCGGAGCTTGGATTTTAGCCGATTGTGATGGCGATGGAGATCCTAATGGAAGTGATCCAGATCCAACAGACCCATGTGAGTTTAGTTCAGGAACTACGACACCTTCAGATCCAGCAATGCCTGGAACACCAGAACAAACAGCTTATGATTTTTGGGCTGCAGCCGATTGTGATGGTGATGGAACATTAAACGGTAACGATACTGAGCCATATAATCCATGTGTCGATGACGGAACAATCGGAGATGAAGATACAACCAACGCAATCTGGCAAGCAGCCGATTGTGATGGCGATGGCGAAACAAACGGAACAGAGAACAATAACGGTTCTGATCCTAATAATCCATGTAGTGTTAGTGGAGTGTCTACAATACCAGCAACTACCGATCCAAACTATTCAGTATGGGCATCAGCCGATTGTGATGGAGATGGAGAAACTAATGGCGAAGAAGTAGTAAATGGAACAGATCCTTTTGATCCATGTAGTGTAACAAACCCAACGACACCATTATCTACTGATCCAAATTATTCAGTATGGGCATCAGCGGATTGTGATGGAGACGGAACACCAAACGGAACAGATCCTTCACCATATGATCCATGTGTGGATGATGGAACAACAGGAGATGAAGATACAACGAATGCAATCTGGCAAGCAGCCGATTGTGATGGAGACGGAACATTAAACGGAACAGATCCTTCACCATATGATCCATGTGTAGATGATGGAACAACAGGAGATGAAGATACAGCGAATGCAATCTGGCAAGCAGCCGATTGTGATGGAGACGGAACAGCAAACGGAACAGATCCTTCACCATATGATCCATGTGTTGATGACGGAACAACTGGAGATGAAGATACAGCCAATGCAATCTGGCAAGCAGCTGATTGTGATGGTGATGGAGAAACAAATGGACAAGAGATTGCAAACGGAACCGATCCTTATGATCCTTGTAGTAATAGTTCTTCAACAGTACCAGATCCAAATGATGCTAACTATTCAGTATGGGCATCAGCCGATTGTGATGGAGATGGAGAAACTAATGGCGAAGAAGTAGTAAATGGAACAGATCCTTTTGATCCATGTAGTGTAACAAACCCAACGACACCATTATCTACTGATCCAAATTATTCAGTATGGGCATCAGCCGATTGTGATGGCGATGGAACAGCAAACGGAACAGATCCTTCACCATATGATCCATGTGTGGATGATGGAACAATAGGAGATGAAGATACAACGAATGCAATCTGGCAAGCAGCCGATTGTGATGGCGATGGAACAGCAAACGGAACAGATCCTTCACCATATGATCCATGTGTAGATGATGGAACAACAGGAGATGAAGATACAACGAATGCAATTTGGCAAGCAGCCGATTGTGATGGAGACGGAGTTCTTAATTCAGATGAAATATCAAACGGAACAGATCCAAACGACCCATGTGATTATAACGTGTCAGATGT
>NZ_BCBW01000056.1:0-484 GCF_001315805.1 Olleya sp. ITB9 | reverse complement strand
AACCGTAGCAGTAACCAGTACAGTAGATTGTGATGGAGACGGAGTAACAGATGCAGATGAAATCGCATCAGGAACAGATCCAAACGATCCATGTGATTATAACGTGTCAGACATAAGTGTAGCAGTAACAAGCACAGTAGATTGTGATGGCGACGGAGTAACAGATGCAGATGAGATCAATGGACCAGATGGCGATCCAACAACACCAGACGGTACGGATCCAAATGATGCCTGTGATTATGATGTAGATAGTGTAACCTTAGCAGTGACAAGCACAGTAGATTGTGATGGAGATGGCGTAACAGATGCAGATGAAATAGCAAACGGAACAGATCCAAATGATCCTTGTGATTATAACGTATCCGACGTTACAGTAACAGTAACAAGTACGGTAGATTGTGATGGAGATGGCGTTACTTGATGCAGATGAAATAGCAAACGGAACAGATCCAAACGATCCATGTGACTATAACGTGTCAGATGT